>JBDTGE010000056.1:0-25605 GCA_039937575.1 Jatrophihabitantaceae bacterium | reverse complement strand
CCGAGCCCATCATCTGGCGCACGTACCAGTGCCCGCGCGACTCGTTCTCGCACTCCTGCTCGGTGAAGGTAGCGACACCGGTCGGGAAGTGCCCGCAGAAGATGATCGAGTAGGACCACAGGTTGCGGACCAGGTTGGCCGTGGCGTTCGCGGTGATCGTCGACAGGAACAGCGGGCCGGTCAGGGCCGGGAACAGCACGTAGTCCTTGAGCGTCTGCCGGCCGATCTTGCGCCAGATGCCGTGCCAGAGCTGCTCGTTCTCCGCGAACTTGCGCTTGCCCGTGATCAGGTTCTCGGTCTCGAGATCGTGCAGCGCAACGCCGTACTGGAAGAACGTCATGAGCAGGAACGCCGCCACCGGGTTGGCCAGGTAGTAGGGGTTCCACTTCTGCGACTCGTCCATGCGCAGGATGCCGTAACCGATGTCGCGGTCCTTGTCCAGGATGTTCGTGTAGGTGTGGTGCATGTGGTTGTGTGAGTGCCGCCACTGGTCGGCCGGGCATGCGGTGTCCCACTCGAACATCTTCGAGTTCAGGCCGGGGTCGCGCATCCAGTCGTACTGGCCGTGCATGACGTTGTGGCCGATCTCCATGTTGTCCAGGATCTTTGACAGCGCGAGGGCGGCGGTGCCGGCCAGCCAGAACGGCGGCAGGAAGCCGAGGAACAGCGAACCCCGTCCGGCGACCTCGAGCGCGCGCTGCGCCTTGACGATCTTGTAGATGTAGTCGCGGTCCTCCTGGCCGAGCTGGTCGACGACCCGCTGGCGGAGCGCGTCGAGCTCGGTGCCGATCTCTTCGATCTGGTCTTCGGTCAATGTGATGCTCATGCGAGTTTCTCCTTGAGTAGCAAGGGTATTCAGAGGTCGAGTGCGACGTCTCCGACGGCCTGCGAGATGCACAACTGCACCTCGACGTCGGGGTCGCTGTTGGTCTCGCCGGTACGGATGTTGCGGGTGCAGCCGCTGGTCTTGACCTGCGTGCACGAGAAGCAGATGCCCATCCGGCAGCCGTGCTCGGGGCGCAGGCCCGCCGCCTCGGCTTGCACCAGCAGGGTCTCGCCGGTGTTGTCGGCGGCGATGCCGGCGTCGTTGAAGCTGATCGTCCCGGTCACCGCGGCGTCGTCGAGGACGACCGGGGCGGGCTGGAACTCCTCGGTGTGCAGCCGGTCGGTGAGCCCGTTCGCGTCAAAGTGGGCCCGAACCGCCTTCATCAGCCCGGGCGGACCGCACAGGAACGTCTCGGCCTCGGCGTGCCACGGTGCGGCCTAGTCCAGGTGCGGGCCGCCGAAGAACCCGTGCAGATCGCCGCCGCGTTTCTGGTCGGTGTACGCGAGCACGAGCCGCACATTGTCGTGCTGCGCGGCGATCCGCTGCAGTTGCGCGCGGTAGCTGATGTCCTCGGCCGTGTTGCCGTAGTGCAGGAACGTGAGCTCGCCGGCGTAGCCCTCGTCGCACAGCGTGCGGAGCATCGAAAGTACGGGGGTGATGCCACTCCCGCCGCTGATCAGCAGAACCTTGTCCGGCCGCTGGATCGGCAGCCGGAACTGCCCGTCGGCCTGCGACAGACCGACCACCAGCCCGGGAGCGGCGTTGGCGTGCAAGTACTGCGACACCAGACCCTCGGGGTGCGCCTTGACGGTGAGCTCGATGCGCCCGTCGTTGCGGTACTGCGAGCCGGCCGGCGAGTAGCAGCGGGTGCGGCGAACCCCGTCGATCTCGACGGTGACCTGGACGAACTGGCCGGCCTGGAACCCCCTCCACTGCCGCGTCGGACGCAGCGTGAGGGTGACGGTGTCGGCGGTGGACCGGGCCACGTCGGTGACCTCGGCCCGCAGTTCGCGCACAGTCAGCATCGGATTGACCAGTTCGAGGTAGCGGTCCACACCGTGCGGGGTCGCGAGGGCCTCGAACAGGGCGAGCGGCGAGATCCGGTGCCGGGTGGCCGGGCGGGCGGGAGCGGTGGTCGTCATCTCTCGGCCTCCTTCTCTGGCGTTTGAATCGAGCGAGCTTTCAGTGCACGCTCGTACACTCAATAGTGAAGCGAGGGTCGTCCAGCCCTGTCAACCCGGAACGTTGTGACGTCCGGTACGTCACGACGGCGACACGCCCGGTGTACGGGCGTACTCTTGACCGATGCCCGAGACCGTCGCGAGGATAGCCAGCCGCGCCGAGCGCAAGGAACGGACGCGGCAGCGGCTGTTGGATGTCACGCTGGAGTTCATCGAGAAGCGCAGCCTGGCCGGGATCAGCCTGCGCGAGGTCGCCCGCGAGGCCGGGATCGTGCCGACCGCGTTCTACCGGCACTTCGAGTCGATGGACGCGCTCGGGGTCGAGCTGGTCGACGAGAGCATGCGTCCGCTGCGCCAGATGATCCGTGATGCGCGTCGCGGCAGCCCCACGCACCAGGACATCATCAAGAACACCGTCGAGATCCTTGGTCGGCAGGTGCGCGAGCACAAGGCCGAGTTCCGCTTCCTGAGTCGCGAGCGCTACGGCGGCATCGCGGCGGTGCGCCGCGCGATCGCCACCGAACTGCGACTGTTCACCAGCGAGCTGACGGTCGACCTCGCGCGCATCACGGCCGGGGCCGGCTGGAGTTCCTACGATCTGGAGATGACGGCCGACCTCATGGTCGCCGCCATGCTCGCCGCGGTCATGGAGTTGCTCGAGGCCGAGGCCCGCCACGCCGAGGACGAGCGGACGATCCTCGACCGCAGCGAACGCCAGCTGCGGCTGATCGCCCTCGGCATGAGCGTGTGGCACAGCGCAACGGACTGACCGTCTCCGGTGGATCTCGGTGCACCGGGCCTTGAGGGCGGTCGGTGATCTTGTTGCGCGTCGGCTGCCCGAACGACCAGCTCGCAACAAGATCACGCAACGCAACCCGCTCGGACGGGACTTGGTGCGGATCGTCCGCGCCCTCGCCGTTCGTGATCATCTGCGAGTTGTGGCTGCTACACGACCAGAACTCGCAGATGATCACGAAGAACGCATGGTCGTTGCGGGCGGCGCGGCTAGCCGGCCAGGGGCAGCGTGCCGGCGACCTCGTCGATGATGCGCGCGAGCTGCACGTCCAGGTCGGTCACGCCGCCGGCGCTGTGCGTGGCCAGCGAGACGTCGACCCAGCGCCAGCGCAGAGCCAGGTCGGGGTGGTGGTCCATCGCCTCGCAGCGCGGCGCGATCCGGTTGACGAACTCGACCGCGGTCGGGAAGTCGGCGAACTCGATCGCTCGCGCCAACCTGTCACTGGTGCCCGTCCAGCCGGGATGGAGCGCTCCCAGAGCCGCCTCGACGGCGTCCGGGCCGAGCAGATCGTGCGACATGGCCACCTCCGGGTACACGGGTCCGTCACCCACGTTAGCGCCGACGTATAGCCTCAGCACTCGTGATGAACCAGCTGGTGTGGATCGACTGCGAGATGACCGGACTCGACTTGGCGCGCGACGCCCTGATCGAGGTGGCGGTCCTGGTCACCGATGAGGACCTACAGGTCCTGGACGAGGGCCTGGACCTGGTCATCCACGTCGCCGACGACGTGCTCGAGACGATGGTGCCCTTCGTCCGCGACATGCATGCGTCCTCGGGCCTGACCGACGCCGTGCGGGCATCGAGGCTCACCCTGGGCGAGGCTGAGAAGCAGGTGCTGGAGTACATCAAGCGGCATGTGCCCGAGGCCAAGGTGGCCCCGCTGTGCGGCAACTCGATCGCCACCGACCGCGGCTTCCTCAACCGGGACATGCCCTCGCTCGACGAGCATCTGCACTACCGGATGATCGACGTCTCCTCGATCAAGGAACTGGCCAAGCGCTGGTTCCCGCGGGTGTACCAGTCCCAGCCGGCCAAGGGCCTGGCCCACCGCGCCCTGGCCGACATCACCGAGAGCGTGCAGGAGCTGGAGTTCTATCGGCGCACGCTGTTCGTGGCCGAGCCGGGACCCTCGCTGGACGAGGCTCGCGCGGCGGCCAATGCGGTTCTGGGAGTCGCGCCGGGGCAGGTAGACTGATCCGGCTCGGCGTCCCCGGACGCCGACATGGTGGGTGTAGCTCAGCTGGTAGAGCGCCGCGTTGTGGTCGCGGATGTCGCGGGTTCGAGTCCCGTCACTCACCCCAGGCAGAACGTGGCGCCCGTGTCCCCCATGCTAAAGTTTCCCCTCGGCCCGCTTCGGTGGGCCGGTGGTTTGTAAGGTGATCGACAGCGCGCCATTAGCTCAATTGGCAGAGCAGCTGACTCTTAATCAGCGGGTTCGGGGTTCGAGTCCCTGATGGCGCACAACAGCGAAATACGAAGGGCCCCGAGTCGGGGGCCCTTCGTATTTTCACCGGCTGCTGCCGCGGCCACCGAGCAGGTGTCAGCCCCGGATGGTCTTGCGACCGCTGGTCTTGGTCCAGATCAGCAGGACGATCACCGCGCCGATGACCGAGCCGACGATGCCGGACGGCTGCAGGAATCCGTCCTGACCGTCCTTGTGGAAGATCAGGTAGCCCAGGAAGCGACCCACGAACGAGCCGATGATGCCGATCACGATCGTCATCGGGATCGAGATGAGCGACATCCGCTGATGACGGCAAGCTTACACTGTAATCTTACCAAAGGCTTACGGTGTAACCATGCGGCGTCAGCCGACCTGCTCCCCGATCCGATCCAGCATGTCGGCCAGCGCTCGCTCGAACTCGGCGTCGTAGTGGTCCTCGGCCAGACCGCGGGCGAGACGGTGGATGACCGGGAACTCGGCTGCGTCGATGTCGTCCTGCGGATCGAGCTGATCGGCGATGCTCTGGGCGCCGCTGATCGCCTCGGCCTGCTCGTCGGTCCGGGTCGGCGACAGGCCCCCCGGTACCGGTTCGGGATCGCTCGCGCCGTCCGGGCTGTAGGACCCGTCGCCGGCCTGCGGATCGCGCAACGTGCGGGCTCCGGTCTCCATCAGCAGGTAGCCGAGCAGGAAGCTGTTGAAGGAGCGGTAGGCGAACAGGATCTGCTCCGAGTCGAACCCCTCACGCTCGAGCGTCGCCAGCATCGACTCGATCCAGGCCAACGAGCGCAGCGGCGGGTTCACCCACGGCGCCTCGGCGGGTCGGGTCGCCACCAGCGGGAACGCGTGCGGGTGCGCGATCGCGTAGCGGCGTACGCCCCGCGCCAGCCGGGTGAGGTAGTCGCGCCAGCCGTTGCTCGCGTCCCGGCTGGCCTCGGGGTCGCGGTCGAGTTCCTCGACGATCCGGTCGACGACCAGGTCGAGCAGCACGTCACGGGTCCGCACGTGCTTGTAGAGCGACATCGCCTCGACGCCCAGGCGCGCCGCGATAGCCCGCATCGACGCCGCACCCGGCCCCTGCTGGTCGATCAGCTCCAAGGTGACCTGGGCGATGCGATCGGGCGAGAGCCCGCGACCGCGACTGCGTGCGGCCCGGTCGCCGTTACCGCTCGTCACCTGACCCATCGTGCCAGGTGCGTCAGAAACTGATCACTTCAAACGCCACGCCAAACGTGCACTTCATACGAGTGCCGGCGCTGCGCGCGATGGATTCAAGGAACTCGCGGGGATCGGCCATCGGGTGCTCGCCCAGCCCAGCCAGGTACTGCGCGTGCGCCTCGAGGGACTCGACGCCCCGATCGAAGCTCTCGGTGACGTCGACGCCGTGGGTTGCCTCGCCGCCTGAGACGAGCACCGTCCGGGCCGACCACGCTGGCAGGTCCTCGTCCAGGAGCTCGCGGAACACCCAGCGGTTGGCGGCATCCCGCACGCCATCGAGCACCGAGCGGCCGAGCGCGATGTGGTCGGCCTGGTTGAGCATCCCCGGTCCCCACGTGTCGCGATAGTTGCCGGTTATGACGACGTCGGGGCGGTGCCGGCGGACGGCGCGGGCGACGTCGCGCCGCAGCGGCAGCCCGTACTCGAGCACCCCGTCGCGATGGCCCATGAACTCGACGACGTCCACGCCGACGATGGCGGACGAGGCCCGCTGCTCGGCCTCCCGGATCGGGCCGCACTCCTCCGGCGCGAGGCCGTCGATGCCCGCCTCACCGCTCGTGGCCAGCGCGTACACGACCTGCTTGCCCTGGCCGGTCCACCGCGCGATCGCCGCGGCCGTCCCGTACTCGAGGTCGTCCGGGTGGGCGACGATCGCCAGTGCGGTCGACCACGACTCGTCGACCGGTTCGAGTGGTTCGCTCATGGAACCGAAGCTACTCGCGCACCGCGGTGCTCAAGAGGTCGTGGAGCGCTCGAGCAGGTGCGGGACGAGCGCCCGCAGCGCCTGGCCGCGGTGGCTGATCTCGTCCTTCTGCCCGGACACGAGCTCGGCGCTCGTGACCTCGAAGCCGTCGGGGACGAAGATCGGGTCTTAGCCGAAGCCGTTCGTGCCCCGCGGCTCGCGCACCAGGTGGCCGTCCATCCGCCCGTCCACCACCAACTCGTCCTCGCCGTCGACGAAGGCCACCGAGCACAGGAAAGCGGCGCGCAGGCGGGCGTCGGGCGTGTCCGAAAGTTGGGCCAGCACGAGTTGCAGGTTCGCCTCGTCGTCGCCGTGCCCGCCGGCCCAGCGCGCCGACAGCACGCCCGGCATGCCGTTCAGCGCATCGACCGCGAGACCGGAGTCGTCGGCGACAGTGGGCATCGCGGTGTGCCGGAACCCCTCGCGCGCCTTGATCAGCGCGTTGTCGGCGAACGTCGCCCCGGACTCCGGGACCTCGTCGTAGGCCGGCACGTCGTCCAGGCCGACGACCTCCAGCCCGGGCAGCGCCGGAGCCAGGATGCGCTGCAGCTCGGCCAGCTTCTTGGCGTTGCGGCTGGCCAGCAGGATCCGGCTCATGTGACCTTGCCCCGGCCAGCATGGTCCGCGAAGTGGAGGTGAGCGTTTACTCCGGCTCTCACGAGCTGAGAGCCCGTTCCTGGAACTTGGCCAGGTCGGCGCAGCCTCCGACGGCGAGGTCGAGCAGCGCGTCGAGTTCGTCGCGACGGAACGGCACGCCCTCGGCGGTGCCCTGGACCTCGACGAACTCCCCCGCGCCGGTGATGACGACGTTCATGTCGGTCTCGGCCCGGACGTCCTCCTCGTACATCAGGTCCAGCCGGGGCTGACCGTCGATGACACCGACGCTGACCGCCGACAGCGAGTTGATCAGCGGCTCGGGGCGGGCCAGCGCGCCCTTCTCGCGCAGCCACGACACCGCGTCCGAGAGCGCGACGTACGCGCCGGTGATCGCAGCGGTCCGGGTGCCGCCGTCGGCCTGCAGCACGTCGCAGTCGATCGAGATGGAGTTCTCGCCCAGCGCCGACAGGTCGATGGCCGCGCGCAACGACCGGCCGATCAGCCGGGAGATCTCGTGGGTGCGGCCGCCGATCCGGCCCTTGACCGACTCGCGGTCGTTGCGGGTCAGGGTGGCGCGCGGGAGCATCGAGTACTCGGCGGTGACCCAACCCAGTCCGCTGCCCTTGCGCCAGCGCGGGACGCCCTGCTGGACTGACGCGGCGCAGAGCACCTTCGTAGCGCCGAACTCGATCAGCGCCGACCCCTCGGCGTAGGCCTGCCAGTTGCGGGTGATCGTGATCGAACGGAGCTGGTCGGCCGCGCGGCCGTCTGGTCGTGACATGCCCACGAGCCTAGCGACGGTGCCTGTCAGCGCTGCGGCCCTCGGCCCCGATTCGGAGTTTGCCTCCGGCGTCCGGTAGGGTGGTTGACAGCAGTCCACCTTGCGGCTGCCAGAGGGTCATCTTCCTCTGATCTGATTCAAGTCGTTACGGACCTGGAACAGGTACGACGACTTACCCGCCTCCGCTGACTCAGCGCGTCGTAGACGGTCCATTCATGCAAAGGAGAAAAGCTGTGAACGATGACAACAGCGGTCGCGGTCCCTGGGACGACTAGATCCCACGAGGACGACTGACCGACACAACGTAGTCACAAGATAGTTGCAGCGGCCCGTCTCGAGCATCAGCTCGGGGCGGGCCGTCGTCGTACCGGCCGCGGTCCGCGCCAGCGCGTAGGTTCGCCGCAGGAACCGATTCGTCGCGGTAGGGATCTGGTCGCATATCGGCCGCGGCGCCACTTCGATCAAGCAGAATGAACGCGGTGATGACCGAGTCCGGCGGCCCGTCAGTGTCGCCGGTCGCAGTGGACGAGCAAGTGCTGAGCCAGCTGGTGGCCGCGACGCCGACCGGCGTCCAGCGTCCAGGGCCAGACGGGTCAGCGGGGTCTGCAGGCGAGGGCCCGCGACGTCGATCAACTCGTCGTCATCGTCCCGCACCTGCAACGGCCCGAGGATCCCCACCTGCACAGTGCCGCTCTCGCACGCCGGACCAGCAACCTTCGGCGTGGTGGCCGTTCCTACTGCCGGGTGAGGCCGGAGATACGGCATCATGCGAGCAATGACGTCCGATCGCGTGGAACTGAGCCCGGCCTATCGCACCGTGATCGGCATCGGTGGGCTGTTCATGCGGCTGTCGCGGATCGAGATCACCGGCGCCGACAGCATCCCGCTCTCCGGGCCCACGGTCCTGATCGCCAACCACGACAGCAACTGGGACCCGATCGCCCTCGGGTACGCGGCCCGGGGCCGGCGTCAGCTGCTCGCGCTGGCCAAGTCGACGCTGTGGAAGAACCCGATCGTCGGCAAGGTGCTCGACGGCATGGGGCAGATCCCGATCGAACGCGGCTCGAGCAACCACGGCGCCATCACCGCGGCCACGCAGATCCTGCGGGACGGCGGCTGCATCGGCGTCTTCCCCGAGGGCACCCGCTCACTCGGGCGCGACCTGCGGGCGCGCAGCGGGGCGGGCCGGCTGGTACTCGCCGTGCCGGGGACGACCATCGTGTGCGCGCGGGTGACCGGGACGACGGGCCGGGTGTGGCAGCCAGGGGGCACGTCGATCAAGGTCGAGTTCTTCCGGCCGGCCGGTGGTCAGGTCCGGCCCGAGGAGAAGCCCGAGGACCTCATGATCCGAATGCTGGCCGAGGTCCGCGACGGGGCACCGCCGGTCTCGCCGAAGCAGCGCGGCAGGAAGTAACCGCTCGACCGGCAACCTTGGTGCAGTTCGGTGCCCCTGACACCTCAGGGGCAACAAGATCTGCGGGCGGTCAGGCGGGCACCGACCGCCTAGATCCAGTACTCGCCGCCGGGGTGCGCCAGCTCGACCACCCCGTGGAACGCAGCGGCGGCCTCGTCGGCCTGCAGCTGCGGGGACGTCCACGGCGGGACATGCGTGACGATTAGCCGCTCGACGCCCGCGCGGTCGGCGTGCTCGCCGGCCTGGCGCCCGGTCAGGTGCAGGTCGGGCACGTAGACGTCCTCCGGACTGAAGGACGCCTCGCACAGGAACACGTCCGCACCCTGCGCCAACTGGACCAGGGCGTCGCTCTCGCCGGTGTCGCCGGAGTACACGAGTGAGCGGTCGCCGTAGGTGATCCGCATGGCGTTCGTCGGCGTCGGGTGGTTCACCGCGGCGAACGTCAGCGAGAACGGGCCGAGCTCGACCGGGCTCGGCGTCGAGAAGCCGAACAACTCGTGCAGGGCCAGCTTGCGGGTGAGCGGGTCGTAGGCCGCCTCGAGCCGATCCCGCGTGCCGGCCGGACCGATGAGCGGGATACGTCCCTCGGGCCCGGCGATCTTGTAGCGCGGGTCGGCGCCGTACCGCAGGGCGACGATGTACGCGGTGAGGTCGATGAAGTGATCGGCGTGCAGGTGGCTGATCACGATCGAGTCGACGGCCGCGGGGTCGATGTGCCGCTGTAGCGCGCCGAACGCGCCGTGTCCGAGGTCGACCAGCAGCGTGTAGTCGTCGGCCTGCACGAGGTAGCCCGACGCGGGCGAGTCCGGCCCGGGCACGCTGCCGGAACAGCCGAGCACGGTCAGCTTCACAGCACACCTCCGTACGCCGGCCGCATGGCGCCCACCTCGGGACCGAGGAAGCGCTGGCTGAGCCGGATGAATGACTGCGATGGGCCGGTCGTCCTGAACACGTGGTGCGGGGCCGGTGAGTCGTCGGGACGCAGCCGATCGGCTTGGGTGAGGACCCGATAGACGTCCTTCGCCGTCTCCTCGGCGCTGGACACCAGTGTGACCGAGTCGCCCATCACGACCGACAGCAGGCCGGTGAGCATCGGGTAGTGCGTGCAGCCCAGCACCAGCGTGTCGACGCCGGCCGCGTTGAGCGGTGACAGGTAGGCCTCGGCCAGCCCGAGCAGCTGGCGACCGCTGGTCACGCCGCGCTCGACGAACTCGGCGAATCGGGGGCAGGCCGCGCTGACGACGTCGACCCCGGCCGCGGCCGCGAACGCGTCGTCATAGGCCCCGCTGGTGACCGTCGCGATCGTGCCGATGACTCCGATGCGCCCGTTGCGGGTGGCGGCCACCGCACGACGGACCGCGGGCAGGATCACCTCGACCACGGGCACGTCGTACCGCTCGCGCGCATCGCGCAGGCAGGCCGAGCTGGCCGAGTTGCAGGCGATGACCAGGGCCTTGACCCCGCTCTGGACCAGCTCGTCCATCAGGGCGAGCGCGTGGGCGCGTACCTCGGCTATCGATTTGGGCCCGTAGGGGCCGTTCGCGGTGTCACCGACGTAGTGCAGGGTTTCGTGCGGAAGCTGGTCCAACACCGCTCGCGCGACCGTGAGCCCGCCGACCCCGGAGTCGATCATGCCGATCGGGGCGTCGACGCCGGGGGAACTCACCCGGTCAGGATACGGGCGTGCCCTTCGACCGGGCCCGTTCAGGGCGGCGTGGGCGCCGCGGATGCAGAACCGCACCGGCCGCGATCCCGGCGAGGAATCCGCACAGGTGCGACTGCCACGACGCGTCGGAGTGGAACGTCGGCAGCAGGTTCTGCAGCAGGGCCCCGAAGAAGAACAGGACTAGTACCGCGACGATGATCCACCGCAGCTTGCGGGAGAAGTACGCGCGGGCGATCAGGTAGCCGAGCCAGCCGAACACCATCGCGCTGGCGCCGACGATCAGCCCGGACGGCGCGACCAACCAGGTGAGCACGCCGCCGAGGACCACGATGATCGCCGTGACGCTCAGCCAGGTGCGGATCCCGGACAGCATCAGGACCCAGCCGATGAGGACGACGAGGACCGTGTTCGACGCCAGGTGCCCGTAGCTGGCGTGCAGGAACGGTTGGGTGAAAATGCCCCACAGCCCACCCACCTGGCGCGGTCGCAGGCCGAACCGGTCGAGCGAGTAGTGGTTGGCCGCGTTGACGATCTCGACGATCCAGAGCAGCGCGCCGAAGCCGCACATGATGATGAGCGCGCCGCTCCAGCTGCGCGGGTCGAACGCCGGTTCGGTGCCGGCGGCCGGCTTGTAGTCGTTCTTCTGCCACGCCTGCTTGAAGCGATCGGACAGGGACGGGGTCACGTTCGCAGCGTAACGAGCCGGGCGGCTCACGCAGCCGCGCGGCTCGCCCGCGCGGTCCGCGTTCTCCGGGAGGTCCGAGCGCTCCGGAACCGGTCGCCGGCGAGCAACAGCGCAGCGCCGAGGGCGATGCCCTCGCCCCAGGCGCACCAGGACTTCTCGGCGTACCAGAGCGGCTCGGACATGTCCGGCAGCGGCCCGATCTTGCCCACGCTGACGTAGCGGTAGAGCAGCAGAAGGAACAGTCCCCCGCCGGCGACGGCGACGACGGCCAGTGCGGTCATCAGGTTGGCACGGACGATCAGCGCGATGCCGACGAGGATCGCGAAGACCGCCTCGATCCGGAAGAGCGTGCCCTGGCTGACCGTGCTCGTCTTGTTCCCGTCGTACAGCGAGGCCAGGTCGAGGTGGGTGTAGGCGTCGATGCCCAGGCCGACTGCGGCCACTGCGACGAGGGCCCAGCGTACGAGTGTGTTCATACCCTCTATTCGTGCTCCGAGCCCGGACGGTTCACCGCGCGCGGACCGTGATCGAGTCCAGGCCGCTCGCCGCGCCGGGGAAGGGCTGCGCGCTGGCCGTCGTCTGCACCGTGCCCTGCGCGTCCACCGCCCGGACCTTCACCACGTACGACCCGGCCTTCGGCGGCGTCCAGGCCAGCACCCACTGGCGCCACGTGTCGGTGGACGGGACGGGCGCCAGCCGGGCATCGGTCCAGTCCCCGCCGCCGACCTGGACCTGCACCTTCGAGACCCCGACGTGCTGGTCCCAGGCCACCCCGGCGATCACGGTCGCCGAGCCCGACACGACCGTCGCGCCGTTCCTCGGGGTGTCGATGCGCGACTCGAGCTGGATCGGCAGGCGTTGGTCCCAGCCCCCCTGGACCCAGTACGCCTTGCTCTGCGCGAACGTCGTCGCCTCGATGTCGACGATCCACTTGCAGGCCGACACGTAGCCGTACAGGCCGGGGACGACGGTGCGCACCGGGAAGCCGTGCGCGACCGGCAACGGCTGCCCGTTCATGCCGACGGCCAGCATCGCATCGCGACCATCGAGCACGACCGCGGTCGGGGCGCCGATCGTCATGCCGTCCTCCGAGGACAGGACCAGCTGGTCGGCGTCCGAGTGCACGCCGGCCTCGTGCAGCAGGTCGGCCAGCCGGGCGCCGAGGAACTTGGCGTTCCCGATCAGCGGGCCGCCGACCACGTTGGACACGCAGCACAACGTGATCCAGCGTTCGATGAGCGGACGGGCCAGCAGCTGCTCATAGGTCAGGGTCATCGGGTGATCGACCAGGCCGTGGATGCGCAGTTTCCAGTTCTTGGGGTCGATCTGCGGAATCGACAGCGCGGTGTCGACCCGGTAGAAGGTGCCGTTGCTCGTCTGCCACGGGACCCCGCTCTTGCCGAGATCGGGGTTGCCGGCGAGCGGCGCGGCGGGCGAGGCCGGTGCCGGCAGGACGAGCTTGGCCCGAATACTGTCGACGTTGTAGCGGGCGTTCTGCACCACCCGGCCGCCGAGGCCGGTGACGACCGCGACCCCGGCGGCGGCCGCACCGCCCTGCAGGAACCGACGCCGATCCGCCACCGGGAAACCCGGCTTGGAGGGTCGCTCGTGCGCGCTTTCGACCCCGGAGGCGCGCACCAGGACGACCAGCGCGATGCACGCGGCGCCGACGCCCACGAGGGTCGGGATCACGTCGGTGCCTCGGGCGGCGTTGGCGGTCAGCGCGCAGTAGCAGCCGACGGCGCCGAACACGAGGAGCCCGGCGAGACCGTAGACCATCCGCCGCAGCGCCAGGATGCCGGTGAGGATCGCGAGCAGGGCGATCCCGGCGTAGATGCCGAGCAGCAGCACGGGCTTGTCCGACGTCTGGAACGACCGGATCGCCCAGCGTTTCACCGTTTCCGGAGTGAGCACGATGAACCGGTTGCCGACCGCGATCACCGGCGAGGCGGAGGGCCGGACGAACGCGGCGACGATCTCACCTACGCCGAGCGCTACGCCCGCGGACAGCAGGCCGACGAGCGCTCCGATACCGAAGCGGTGCGATCGAGGGGACTTCACACGTCAAGCTTCGCGCGGCGGGGCCGGTGCGGATGCCGATTGACCGAGGATTTCCCAACCTCGTAACAAGCCCCTACGCCGCGCCTATGCCCACAACTGGCCTTCCAGCTTCTCGGCGGCCTCCTGCAGCGAGCCGGAGTACGCCCCGGTCGAGAGGTACTTCCAGCCGCCGTCGCACACCACGAACGCGATGTCGGCCGGCTCGTCCTTGGCCTTCACGCGGTCGGCGATGGACAGCGCCGCGTGCAGGATCGCCCCGGTCGAGATGCCGGCGAAGATGCCCTCGTGATCGATCAGGTCGCGGGTGCGGCGCAGCGCGTCGTACGACGTGACCGAGAACCGCGAGGTCAGGACCGAGTCGTCGTACAGCTCGGGCACGAACCCCTCGTCGATGTTGCGCAGGCCGTAGACGAGCTCGCCGTAGCGCGGCTCGGCTGCGATGATCTGCACGTCCGGGACCTTCTCGCGCAGGTACCGTCCCGCGCCCATCAGGGTGCCGGTCGTACCGAGACCGGCCACGAAGTGGGTGATCGTCGGCAGATCGCGCAGAACTTCGGGACCGGTGCCCTCGTAGTGCGCGAGCGCGTTGGCCGCGTTGCCGTACTGGTAGAGCATCACCCAGTCGGGGTACTGCTCGGCCAGCTGCTTGGCCGTCGCGACCGCCTGGTTCGAGCCACCGGCCGCCGGCGAGGAGATGATCCGCGCGCCGAACATTTCCAGCAGTTGCCGGCGCTCGAGCGAGGTGTTCTCGGGCATCACGCACACCAGGCCGTAGCCGCGCAGCTTGGCCACCATGGCCAGGGCGATGCCCGTGTTGCCGGACGTCGGCTCCAGGATCGTGCAGCCGGGCGTCAGCCCCCGTCGGCCTCGGCCGCGCGGATCATCGCCAGCGCCGCCCGGTCCTTGATCGACCCGGTCGGGTTGCGGTCCTCGAGCTTGGCCCACAGCCGGACCGGGTGTTCGCCGTCCCACTGTGGGGACAGGTGCGGCAGGCCGACGAGCGGGGTGTCCCCGAGCGCGTCGATCAGCGAGTCGTACCTCATACGGTCACGTCACTCCTCGCGCCGAGCGTGATAGGCAGAGCGTTCAGCCGCCGGCCACGGCCGGGAGCACGGTGACCGCGTCGCCGTCCTTGAGCGCGGTCTCGAGCGACCCGGTGAAGCGGACGTCCTCGTCGTTGACGTACACGTTGACGAAGCGATGCAGCCCGCCCTGGTCGGTGAGCAGCCGGCCCTTCAGGCCCGGGTAGCTGACGTCCAGGTCGTCGATGAGGGCGGACAGCGTGTCGCCCTTGGCCGAGACGGCCTTCTCGCCCTTGGTGTATGTGCGCAGGATCGTGGGGATCTTGACGTCGATGGCCATGGTATTTACGGCTCCTGTCCGAAGGCGGATTCTGCTCGAGTAGGTCAACGCACGGTGGCCCGCCAATCGTCCCACCCCGCTCTCAGGTGGCCGAACTCACGCGGCGGACGGCGGTCAGCGACAGTCGTAGTGGACGTCGAGTGCCCGATGGGCCAGCAGCACCCGCTCGATCAGCTGCTCACGCATAGGACGGGACCACCTCGACCGGCTCCTCGGTGACCTGGCCGTAGACGATGCGGAACGAGCGGAACTGCGTGGGGTCGCCCTCGCGGGTGGACACCAGCACGTAGTGCGCGTTCGGCTCGGAGGCGTACGCGATGTCCGTCCGCGACGGGTAGGCCTCGGTCGCCGTGTGCGAGTGGTAGACGATCACCGGCTCCTCGTCGTTCGCGTCGAGCTCCTTGTACAGCTGAAGCAGATCGGCCGAGTCGAACTCGTAGAACGTGGGCGAGCGGGCGGCGTTGAGCATCGGGACGAAGCGGGCCGGGCGATCGCTGCCCTCCGGGCCGGCGACGATGCCGCACGCCTCGTCCGGGTGGTCCCGGTGGGCGTGGGCGAGGATCGCGTCGTGGGTCGCCTGGTCGATGGTCAGCACCCCGCAACGATACCGGCGGGCGCTCAGCCCATGCAGGCCTGCACCAGCGCATCCTGCATGCCGCTCAAATAGCCGTAAACCGCGCGGGGCATCGCGTCCTGGTCATCCGCGTGAAACTCGCGCGGCTCGTCCTCGGTGACGCCGATCCGGGTGCCGATCGCCAGCCGCATGTCGTTCAGCACCTGCAGCCAGCACTGGGCCGCCTCGGGATCCAGGCTCAGGTCCATCCTGCGCTTTGTCCGGTC
The DNA here is from genome assembly GCA_039937575.1 of Jatrophihabitantaceae bacterium. Classification (GTDB taxonomy): domain Bacteria; phylum Actinomycetota; class Actinomycetes; order Mycobacteriales; family Jatrophihabitantaceae; genus JBDTGE01. The sequence goes on along the minus strand of JBDTGE010000056.1, from coordinate 9,992 downwards.
GAGAGCGGCCAGGCCGGCGCGGCAGTCCTCGGCCCGGCCCAGGCGCTCCTGCTGCAGCGAGGACTCGGTCAGTGACCGGAACGCGTCGGCCGCCTCGGCGTTCTCCTGGTACCCGTCCGGGTAGAGCCGCCGGTACACCGGGTCGGCCCGGTCCAGGCCACTGGGCTGCAACGTGTCGACGAGGTCGGTGAGCAGCGCGGCCAGTGTGTCGGCCTCGGCAACGGCCAGCCGCATGCGGACCGTGTCGTCCCCGACGCGCGTGAACTTCACGACTGCTGCTGCAACGTCGCCCACAGCCCGTACCCGTGCAGCGTCGAGACGTCCAGCTCCATCCGTTCGCGGGTGCCGTGGGAGACGACGGCGCGACCCTTCTGGTGCACGTCGAGCATCAGCGTCTCGGACTTGGCCTTCGAGTAGCCGAACACGGTCATGAACACGTGCGTGACGTAGGACATCAGGTTGATCGGGTCGTTCCACACGATAGTGATCCAGGGAAGATCCGGATCGGCCCACGCCTGCGCAGTCGTCTGCTCCGCGGCTTCGCGCTGCGGCGTGAGCGTGCCTGCCATACCCGCCATCGTGTCACGACCGCTCGCGCGCGACGGCGCCGCGTCGGTTAGGTTCGCGACGTGGGCACGGACGAGCGGACGGCGCGGGGACGGATCGGCGCGCCCGGGATCGTCTTCATGATCGGCGGCGCGATCGGGCTGCTGCTGTCGTTCACCACCTTCGAGTGGTACTCGGCCCCGAAGGCGACCGGGGACAGCGTCGGCAAGATCACCTTCTCCGAGCTGCGCCACAACCTGGACCGCTTCCCCGCGCAGGGCCGACCGTCCGCCAGCGTCGCCTACTTCGGCGGGCTGGCCTGGGCGCTGCTGATCGCGCTGATCATCGTCGCGTTCGCCGCCAACCTGCCGATCAGGGCGTCGAACGGGCTACGCCTGCTGGGACTGTTCCTCGGCCTGGCGGGCGCTGCGCTCACGTACTACACGCTGTCGCGCTACGCACAGGCCACGCACGACCTGTTCGGGACGGGCAGCGGGGCGCTGGACAACGCGAGCCTGGGCATCTGGTGCGCGCTGGGCGGTTACCTGCTCGCCGGCATCGGAGCCGCGCTCGGCCCGCGGCCGCCGGGGTTTGACACGATCAGTCCATGACCACTGCGCTGTTCACCGACCGGTACGAGCTGACGATGCTCGGGTCCGCGCTGCGCGACCGGACGGCCGAACGGCAGTGCGTGTTCGAGGTGTTCGCGCGGCGCCTGCCGGAGGGACGCCGCTTCGGGGTCGTCGCCGGGACCGGGCGTCTGCTGGACGCGATCACCGATTTCACGTTCGACGAGGCGACGATCGCCTTTCTGCGCAAGGGCGATGTCATCGACGATACCGGCGCGCAGTACCTCTCGAGCTACCGGTTCACCGGCGACGTCGACGGGTACCCCGAGGGCGAGCTGTACTTCCCGCACTCCCCGATCCTGACCGTGTCCGGCACGTTCGCCGAGGCCGTCATCCTGGAGACGGTGGCGCTCTCGATCCTCAACCACGACTCGGCGATCGCCTCGGCCGCGGCGCGCATGGTCACCGCCGCGGCCGGGCGCCCGATCATCGAGATGGGCTCTCGCCGCACGCACGAGGAGGCGGCCGTCGCCTCGGCCCGCGCCGCCTACCTGGCCGGGTTCGCGGCGACGTCCAACCTGGCGGCCAGCGTGCGCCACGGCATCCCGACGACGGGCACCGCCGCACACGCGTTCACCCTGCTGCACGACGACGAACGGTCCGCGTTCGCGGCCCAGATCGCCTCGCTCGGGACGGGCACGACGCTGCTGGTGGACACGTACGACATCACGCACGGCATCGAGCTGGCGGTCGAGGTCGCGGGACCGCAGCTCGGGGCGGTGCGCATCGACTCCGGTGACCTCGGCGTCATGGCCCGGCACGCCCGCGCGCAGCTGGACCGCCTCGGCGCGACGTCGACCCGGATCGTCGTCAGCGGCGACCTGGACGAGTTCGCCATCGCGGCCCTCGCGGTCGCGCCGGTTGACGCATACGGGGCGGGAACCGCGGTCGTCGTCGGCTCCGGCGCTCCCACGGCCGGCCTGGTCTACAAGCTGGTCGAGGTCGAGGGCCGCCCGGTGGCCAAGCGCTCGGAACACAAGCAGAGTCACGGCGGCCGCAAGACGGCGATCCGCGCCCACAAGCCGACCGGGACGGCGACCGAGGAGATCGTGGTGGCCGGCGACCGCCCGCCACTCGGTGAGTTCGAGCGGCTGATCCAGCGCCCGCTCATGCGTGGTGGCCGGCCGGTCGACGACCGGCCGACGTTGGACCAGTCGCGCGATCACCTGCGGGCGGCCATGGTGACGCTGCCCTGGGACGGCCTCAAGCTCTCGCGCGGCGACCCGGCGATCTCGACACGACTCGTCCCGCCCCCCTGAGCGTGACTACGGTGATCACGTGAGCACCGGAGCAAACACTCGCCTCCACTTCGCCCACCATGCCGATCAGGGCAACGGGGTCACATGAGAAGCGCGGTGATCGTGGTGGACGTCCAGAACGACTTCTGCGAGGGCGGTTCCCTGGCCGTCGGGGGCGGGACCGACGTCGCCCGCGCGATCAGCGCCCGCCTGGCCGCCGGTGGGTACGACCACGCGGTCGCGACGCGCGATCACCACATCGACCCCGGTGCGCACTTCTCGGCCGCGCCGGACTTCACCGACTCGTGGCCGGTGCACTGTGTCGTCGGCACGAGCGGGGTCGAGCTGCACCCCGAGCTGGACCGCACCCACCTCGAGGCCGTCTTCGACAAGGGCGAGCACGCCGCCGCCTACTCCGGATTCGAGGGCGACTCGGACGGGGTCGGGCTGGGCGACTGGCTGCGCGCGCGTCACGTCGACACGGTCGAGGTGCTCGGCATCGCGACCGACCACTGTGTGCGAGCCACCGCTCTCGACGCGGCCGCGGCCGGGTTCACGATCACGGTCCGGCTCGAGCTCACCGCCGGGGTTGCGGCGACGACCGTCGCCTCGGCCCTGGCCGACCTGCGCGCGCACGGCGTCCGGCTGCGGGGCGAGCCGATCGTCCGCGGCTGACGGTGGCCGCCACGCCGTCGCCTGTCGCTCGGCCCCGAATCTCAGTACGGTTCCGGGCATGACCGGACCGACGCCGCCCGAGTGGGGCCAGCCGCCATCTGACCGATCGACCGGCCCGGGCGGCTACGCCCAGCCCCAGTACGGGCAGCCCCAGTACGGCCAGCCCCAGTACGGCCAGCCCCAACACGCGCAGTCGCCGATGGGCCCGATGACCACCCGGTTCGCCAAGCTGGACCCGGGGCCGAGCTATACCTTCGGCGCGGTCGGTGCTGCCGTGGCGGTCCTAGGTGCGATCGCGATCGGCGTCGCATTCACGGCGGTCGACTGGTTCACCCACGCCATCGGCGACGGCCCGTCGCACTTCAGCGACATCCACGCCGCGCTCAAGAAGCTGAACGCCGTCCACGCGGCCAACAGCCTGTCCAGCGCCTACTTCTCCTGGCTCGGCTGGGCCCTGTTCGCGGTGGCGGTGATCGCCGCGATCATCGCCTGCGCGCCGGGCGCGACATCGGCTCTGTTCAAGGCGATCAGCGCACTGACCGCGTTGGCCGGGATCGTGCTCACCCTTGTGGCGATCGACCTCGTCAAGCGCGGTACGGCGGGTGCGCCGAGCTACACCGAGTACCTGAAGCACTCCCGGCTCGGCGTCTACCTCAGCCTCGCCGGGTTCGTGCTGGTCGCGGTCGGCGCGCTGATCGGGCCTCGCCGGGCGAAGTGAGCGCCTACGCGGTGCCCGACGCCTCCTCGATCTCCTCGCCCGAGATCCCCAGGATGAACAGCACGCTGTCCAGGTAGGGCAGGTTCACCGACGTGTCGGCGGCCGCGCGCAGTGCCGCCTTGGCGTTGAACGCGATGCCAAGTCCCGCGGCCTCGAGCATGTCGATGTCGTTCGTGCCGTCACCGACCGCCACGGTCTGCGAGAGCGGCACGCCGAACTGTTCGGCGAAGCGCTCCAGCGCGCGGGCCTTGCCGGCCCGGTCGACGACCGGTCCGACGATGCGCCCGGTCAGGGTGCCGTCGGCCACTTCGAGCTCGTTCGCCGCCGCGAAGTCCAGGTCGAGCTCGTCGACGAACCGGTCGGTGAACACCGTGAATCCGCCGCTGACGACGCCGACGTGAAAGCCCAGCCGCCGCAGGGTTCGGACGAACGTACGTGCACCCGGGGTCAGTCGCAGCGCGTCGCGAGCAGCGTGGACCTCGCCCATCGGCAGCCCGGCGAGCAGTCCGACCCGCTCGCGCAGCGAGTCGGCGAAGTCGAGCTCGCCGGCCATCGCGCGCGCGGTCACCTCCGCGACCCGGCGTCCTACCCCGGCCCGCGCGGCCAGCACGTCGATGCCCTCGTCCCGGATCAGGGTCGAGTCGACGTCAAGCACGACGAGCCGTTTCGCCCGCCGCCGCAACCCGGCGGGCTCGACGGCGATGTCCACGCCGGTCTCGTCGGCGGCCTGGACGAGCGCGGCCCGCAGCTCGGCCGGATCGTCGCTACTGACGAGCATCTCCACGGCCGAGGCCGGCTCGGTCGACAGCTGCGAGATGGAGTCGATGTTGGCGCCGAGATCGGCGATGCGCTGGGTCACGCTGCTCAGCACGCCCGGCCGCAACGGATGACCGAGCACGATCACGTGGCTGCGCGAGCGCCCGGCGGTACGCCGAGCCGTCCGGCCGTCATCGGCGACGACGACCTCGCAGTCCATGCCCAGGGCCTCGGCGGCGCGGGTGACCGACGAGCGCAGGGCGGACGGATCGCCCTGCAGGTCGAGCAGCACGGCGAGCACCATGCGATCGCGGATGACGACCTGCTCGACGTCCCGCACGTCCACGTCATGCGCGGCCAGGGCGCTGAAGAACGCCGCGGTGACCCCGGGGCGATCACGTCCGGACAGCGTCGCGAGAACGGAGATCGGTTTCATCGCAGTTCAGTGGAGTCCGGCGGCACGCTGCGCCGCCGACGTCCGGTCAGCTACCCGGGTCGGGGTCGTCAACACCCTGACGCACGCCGGCGCCGCCGACGGTCGCACCGGCCAGCACCGGCACGGGCTGATGCCGTGTGTGCTTACGGCCCCCGTGGGCCTCGGCCGCCAGCTGATCAAGCAGGTGCGGGTAGTGGTACTCGAACGCCGGGCGCTCGGAGCGGATGCGCGGGATCGAGGTGAAGTTGTGCCGTGGCGGTGGGGAGGACGTAGCCCATTCGAGCGAGTTGCCGTGGCCCCACGGGTCGTCCGACGTGACGATCTCACCGAACCGGTAGGAGTGGTAGGCGTTCCAGAAGAACGGGATCATCGACGCGCCGAGCACGAACGAGCCGATCGTCGAGACCGTGTTCAACGTCGTGAAGCCGTCGGTCGGCAGGTAGTCGGGAACCCGGCGCGGCATGCCCGTGGCCCCCAGCCAGTGCTGGACGAGGAAGGTCAGGTGGAAGCCGATGAACGTCAGCCAGAAGTGCACCTTGCCCAGCTTCTCGTCCATGAACCGGCCGGTGAACTTCGGGAACCAGAAGTAGAAGCCCGAGTACACCGCGAACACGATGGTGCCGAACAGCACGTAGTGGAAGTGGGCGACGACGAAGTACGAGTCGGACACGTGGAAGTCGACCGGCGGGCTGGCCAGCAGAACACCGGTGAGGCCGCCGAACAGGAACGTGACCATGAAGCCGACCGAAAACAGCATCGGCGTCTCGAAGGTGACGGCGCCCCGCCACATCGAACCGATCCAGTTGAAGAACTTCATGCCGGTCGGGATCGCAATCAGGAACGTCATCACCGAGAAGAACGGCAGCAGGACCGCGCCGGTGGTGAACATGTGGTGCGCCCACACCGTCAGCGACAGCGCGGCGATCGACATCGTCGCCAGCACCATGCCCTTGTAGCCGAACAGCGGCTTGCGGCTGAACACCGGGATGACTTCGGTGACGATGCCGAAGAACGGCAGCGCGATGATGTAGACCTCGGGGTGGCCGAAGAACCAGAACAGGTGCTGCCAGAGCATGGCTCCACCGTTGTTGGCGTCGAACACCTGGGCGCCCATGTGCCGGTCGACCCACAGCACGAGCAGCGCCGAGGTCAGGATCGGGAACGCAAGCAGGATCAGCAGGCTGGTGACCAGGATGTTCCAGGTGAAGATCGGCAGGCGGAACATCGTCATGCCCGGCGCGCGCAGCGTGATCACCGTGGTGACCATGTTCACCGCGCCGAGAATCGTACCGAGGCCGGCGATCGCCAGGCCGATGATCCACAGGTCGGTGCCGGCGCCCGGTGAGTTGATCTCGCTGTTGAGCGGGGCGTACAGGGTCCAGCCGGCGTCGGCCGCGCCACCCGGGGTGAAGAAGCCGGACAGGGCCGTCAGCGCGCCGAACAGGAACAGCCAGTACGAGAAGGCGTTCAGGCGGGGGAAGGCGACGTCGGGCGAGCCGATCTGCAGCGGCAGCACCAGGTTGGCGAAGGCGAAGACGATCGGGGTCGCGAAGAACAGCAGCATGACGGTGCCGTGCATCGTGAACAGCTGGTTGTACTGCTCGGGCGAGAGGAACTGCATGCCCGGACGGGCCAGCTCGGTGCGCATGAGCAGGGCGAGGATGCCGCCGACCGCGAAGAACAGCAGCGAAGTCACCATGTACATCCGGCCGATGAGCTTGTGGTCGGTCGTGCGCAGCACCTGGCTGAACATCGAGCCCTTGCTGACCTCGTGCACCGGGAACGGCCGGGCAACGATCGTCGAAGGCTCGATCGGACCTGGTGCAGCCGCGGCGGGCTCAACGGTCGTGGTCACGGTGGTGCCTCCCTGTCGGGATCGGACATCTCCTGCGGGCGCCGCGCCGTCATGAATCGACGCGATCACCCGACTTCAGCAGGATAGTCACCGGCTCCCACCAACGGCGCACCGGGCGCCACCCCAGGTACAACTCTCAGGCCGCCGTTGTCGGTTACCCTGTGATGCGGTGTATGTCCGGTGTTGGTTTTCGGACAAGTTGTCGGCCGGGCTCCCCGCGATACCGGTCGCCGAGGCGGAGGAGCGACGGTGGCTGGACGACGGCAGCAGGCTGCCTTCCGCCCCGCCGCCACGCCGCTCACCTCCAGCACGCCCAGCCGGCGCCAGGCGGTCGCCCTGGTCAGCGCCCTGGTCCTGGTCGCGGCCGCGATCGCCGTCGCCTCATTCACCGTCAAACCGAGCAAGGCCCGCGCGTTCGACCTGTTCTACGGCTCGGTGTTCATCAACGACAACACCGCTCCGGTCTCCATCGACCTGGCCAGCGGCCGGCCCGCGGTCCGGCTGCCGGACGCCTACCAGCAGGTCAACGCCAAGCAGCCGAGCGACGTCGACGTCGTCCCGCTGGCCGGCGGGACCCTCCTGCTGGACCCGCTGACCGGTGAGTTCAACATGGTCGACGGCAGCGGCATCGTCGCCAAGCCCGGCGGGGGCGTGTCGGTGGGCACGACATCCGAGACGACAACCTCGATCGGGCTGGCCTCAGGCGGGTCGGCGTACATCGTTCGCACCGGTGCGTCCGATACGTCGGTGTACCTGGTCAGCCTGTCGACGGTGACCTCGGCGATCGGCGGCGGGGCCGTGCGGCCTCGCGCGTCGATCGGCATGACCGACACCGTGCAGGACGTCAGCCGGTCGACGGTCACCGCCAACAGCGATCTGTGGATGCTGGTCGGCAGTGGCAACTCCCGCACCATCCGCCAGTTGACGGTGCCCAGGGGGAGCAACCCGGGCGTCGGCCTGACGGTGACCGATCACGGTTCGGTGAAGGGGCAGTCGGCGATAAGCGTGAGCACGGCCAAGACGGACGGATCGGGCGGCGACGTCGTCGCGGCCGCGTCGGCCACCGCGATCGAGCTCTTCGAGCCCACGGGCGGTTCGCACACCGTGTCGGTCAACCTCCCGTCCGACGTCGACTCGATCCTGCCGGTGACCAGCCAGCAGGGCGGCTTCGCCTTCCTGTACCACTCGTCCGCCGGCTGGACCGTGGTGCGGACACCGGTCGACGGCACGGGCCGCGCGGGCGTGCAGCAACTCAAGGGCATCGACGCCACCGCTCCGCTCGCCGACCCGGCGCAGAGCAACGGGTCGCTGTACACGGCCGACACCAAGAGCGGCGCGCTGTGGCGGATCGACGAGGGCGCCGTCGCCTCGTCCGTCCCGGACGTCGGCACGTACCCGATCATCGACGGTGAGACCTCGGACTTCTCCCAGACCCAGGTGATCGCCAACGGGGCCCGGGTCATCTTCAACTCGCGAGCGCGGCTGCAGTCCGTCACCGTCTTCACCGACGGGAGCCGCAAACCGGTCGTCAACCGCAAGGACGCAGCCGTCGACGCTACCGCGAACGGCGCCGCCGCCGCGCTAGCCAACCTGCACGCCAACCCGTCGAAGAACCCGACGAAGGGGCCGCCGAAGACGCGCGTCGATCCCGCGCAGCAGGTCACCGACAAGATCGACTGCCAGACCGTCAAGCAGATCCCGCATATCCCCACCGTCGCGCTCGTCGACCGCGGCTCACGCTCGGTGCAGCTGCAGTGGACCTACCCGCTGCTGGACCGGCAGGACTGCGCCCCGTCGACCTACACCGTGACCGTCAGGCTGCTGAGCGGCAACGCGCCCCCGCCACCCCAGACCGTCACCGTGCAGGGCCAGACCGGCGTGAACCTGGTCGGGCTGTTCCCGGACACGCAGTACAGCATCGTGGTCACCGCGTACATCAACGGCGCGGGCACGCCGTCGGCGGCGCTGCCGGTCCGCACCAGCATCGAGGGGCCGGCCGCCCCGACCAACGTGCGCGCGGTTCCGGACGATCAGGGCAACTGGACCGTGACGTGGAACTCGTGCGGCGGCGTGCAGAACGGGTGCGTCCCGGCGGCCAACTGGACGGTCATCCCCCAGCTGTGCGACAACGCGGGCGGCCTGGTCAACGCGCCCGCGAACGCACAGGTCGTCGGCGACCCGACGACGCACAGCTTCTCCATGGTCTACAAGGGCAATCCCACTCTGCTCGGTCGCGGTCTGGGCTTCCAGGTCGCCGGCCTGGGCGTTCAGGGCACGACCGGGACGGTCTCGGCCGCCAGCGCGTGCGCCTACAGCTGGGCCCGCCCGACCCCGGGCAACATCCACGTCGTGGCCAGCACTCCGCCGGCGACGGGGGTTCAAGGCACGAGCAGCACGAACGTGACCGTGTCCTTCACCGGCGATCAGAACGTCGCTCTGGGTGGCGTGGGCGGTCAGCTCACCTACCAGCTCATGTCCGGCAACTCGACCGTCGCGACCAAGGGCCCGACCAGTGCCACCAGCGTGTCCCTCGGCGGTATCGAACCTGGCCAGTCCTACTCGGTGCGGGTCACCGTCAGCCCGCCCAAGCACCCGACCGCATCGGTGCCGCTGCCGCTCGCCCCCGTCGACGCCGCGGTCGCCAACTGGCCGACGCTCGCCGTCGACGCGAGTTTCGTACCGACCGACGCGTCGAACGGCACCCTGAGCGTCAAGATCGGCGGTCTGAGCAGCGCGGACGCGCGCGGTGAGACGTTCGACCTGACCAACAGCGGCCTCGACTGCGGCAACACCCACCTGGATCTGAACCAGTCCAACTTCGACCCCGCCGCGGCCAGCCTGAGCTTCCCGATCGCGCGCGCCAACTACAACGGCGGCTGCCGGCTAACCGTCCAACTGGTCGAGGACGGCTCCACGAGACGATCTCCGGCCTACTTCGGCGGCAACCCCTCGCACTCCTCGGCCGGGTCGGTGAGCATCCCGGTGCCTACTCTGGATACCAGCGCGAGCCAGTTCAGCGCCAACTTCGTGTCGGCCGGCGTGCTCGGCACACCGCAGATCGCGGTCTCGTATCACGGCGGCAACAGCCTGATCGGTCAGGACGGACAGAACTGGCAGACTCAGATCCAGTACCAGGAAT
>JBDTGE010000055.1:0-15694 GCA_039937575.1 Jatrophihabitantaceae bacterium | reverse complement strand
CCTCCGTGCACGCGGCCCCCGACGGCACGATCCGAGCGAACGTCACCGCGACGACGTCACCGACGACCGTCGACCTCGTCGGCGTGATCCTGGTCGGCGGTCACACCGAGACCGGGCGGCCGGCCCTGCGGCCGACGACGGCCGTGGCGGAGTCCAAGTGACCCGCGCCCGCGTCGCCGCGGCCGTCGCCGTCATCCTCACCGCGATGTTGCTGCAGGCCACGCTGATCGGCCCGGTGACGCTGCCCGTTCCGGTCAGCCTGCCGGCCGTGGTCGTTGCCGCGGTCGCGCTGATCGACGGCCCCGGCTCGGGCCTGGCCTTCGGGTTCACGACCGGGCTGCTGGCCGATCTCGGCTCCACCCACCCGGCCGGCGTCCTCGCACTGAGCTGGCTCGGCGTCGGGCTGCTGTGCGGGCTGGCCGCCGATCGCTGCACCGTCCGCCGCGACGTCGCCACGGCTGCGGTGATCTGCGCGCTGGCCAGCCTGGTCGCCGGCGCCCTGCTGGCGCTGCTGCACTCCGGCGGGGCCACCGTGGGCACCGCGTTGGCGCAGGTCGTCCCGGCCGGGCTCGGCGATGCGGTGCTCGCGCTCGCCGTCGTCCCGCTCGCTCGGCTCCTGCTGCGCACCGACTCGCTGCGCGCTCCGCGCCCGGTGCTGAACGAGCTGGAGGTGGCCGCGCGTGGCTGACTTCCGCCGCCGCCCGCTCGGCGCCCGCCGGCTGGCCGTGATCGTCGTGCTGGTGACCTCGATGGTGGCCACGTTGCTCGGGCGGCTGTACTACGTGCAGCTGCTCGACCCGAACCGGCCGGTGCAGTCGGCCGGTGCCACTCACGACGGCGTGATCGTCGTCCCCGCGCCCCGCGGACTGATCGTCGACTCCAGCGGGCACCCGCTGGTGCAGAACACCTCGGTCCAGCTGATCACCGTCGACCGCGAGACGCTGCAGGGTTTGGCCGATCACGGCGCGGCAGTGCTCGGCAAGCTGGGCGCGCTGCTCAAGACACCGACCCGGCAGCTGGCCGCGGAGATCACGCCGTGCTCGCCGAAGGTCAAGGCGCCGTGCTGGACCGGCGAGCCCTACCAACCGGTTCCGGTCGCGACGAACGCGCCCACCAAGGTCGTGCTCGCGGTGGGGGAACACCGCGAGGACTTCCCGGGCGTCGCGATCCAGACCGTGACGATGCCCGAGTACCCGTACGGCTCGCTGGCCTCGCACGTCCTGGGCTACACCGGGCAGATCACCGAGGCGGACAAGCAGGCCGACAAGACGCTGAACGACTCCGACTCGATCGGACGTAGCGGCCTCGAGGCCGAGTACGACTCGATCCTGCGCGGCACGGACGGCACGACGACGATGCAGCTCAGCCCGCAGGGGTACGCGGTCGGGCCCGCAACGAGCGTGGCGCCGGTACAAGGCGACACGCTGATCACGAGCATCGATCTCAACATCCAGAAGGCCGCCGAACAGGCCCTGGCCGCCGAGATCGCCGACCGTCGTAAGGCCGGCAAGCCCGCGACGTCCGGGGCGGTCGTCGTCATGGACCCGAACTCGGGCCGGATCATCGCCGCGGCCAGCTACCCGACCTACAACCCGCAGCTGTTCGTCGGCGGCATCTCGCAGGCCGACTACGCGCGGCTCACGGCACCGAGTGCGAACGATCCGCTCGTCGGCCGGGCGATCGCCGGGCAGTACGCGCCCGGGTCGACGTTCAAGCTGATCACCGCCTCGTCCCTGCTGCTGCACCACGAGATCAACACGACCGACACCTACCCGTGCCCGGGGTCGGTGACCATCGACGGCCGGGTGAAGACGAACTTCGACTCCGAGGTGCTCGGCGACCTCAACCTGACGAACGCGCTCGGGTACTCCTGCGACACGTTCTTCTACGCACCGGAGGCGGCCGAGTACTACGCCGACCAGGCGCGGATCGCCCAGGGCGAGAAGCCGAAGGAGTACCTGCAGAAGACCGCGTCGTTGTTCGGGATCGGCGCGCAACCGGACATCGACCTGCCGAGTGACGAGCAGGCGTCGGGCTCGTACGCCGACCGCGAGACGCGGCTGGCCCGCTGGAACGCGGACAGGACCCAGTACTGCGCGGACGCCCGGAGCGGGTATCCGGGCGTCACCCCGCCGAGCCAGCGGGCCTACCTCACCCTGCTCGCATCGCAGAACTGCACCGACGGCTGGCGGTACCGGGCCGGCGACAACGCGGACATGGCGATCGGTCAGGGCGAGACGACGATGTCGCCCTTGCAACTGGCGATCGCCTACTCGGCCCTGGTCAACGGCGGCAAGATCTGGGAGCCCCGACTGGGCTGGGCCGTTGCCGACGGCACGGGCAAGATCGTCCAGAGGATCCAGCCGAAGCTGCGCGACCGGCTGCCGGTCAGCCGGACGGACCTGAACTACGTGGCGAACGCGCTGAACTTCAGCCGGGGCTGGGCGGTCTCGGGCGCGTTCGCATACATCGGCTCGAAGTACCAGGCCCAGCTCGGGGGCAAGACGGGCACGGCCGAGGTGGAGGGTCGGGCCGACACGTCCTGGCTCGCGACGTGGGGCCCGATCACCCACGACAAGAAGGGGAATGTCGGCGCGAAGTTCGTCATCGTCGGCATGATCGAGCAGGCCGGCACCGGCGCGACGGCTGCCGGCCCGATGCTCAAGCGGATCTGGGACAAGATCATGGGCACCGGCGGCAAGGCGATCGTCCCGAACTCCGCCCCCATCACCACCCTGCCGAAGCTGGGCACCGCGCGATGACGATGCTGGCGCGGGACCCGCGGGCGCCGTTCCCGCTCACCCCGCTCGCCCGGCCGCTCGAGCGGCGCGCCCGCGGCTACGACCTGGTGCTCGCCGGCACGGCGCTGGCCCTGTCGCTGATCGGGGCGGTCCTGGTGTGGGCGGCCACCCGCGACCTGCAACGCGCGCAGGGGGCGAACCCGCAGGCGTTCCTGTACCGGCACCTGCTCAACCTGGTGATCGCCGCGCTGCTGATGTACGCCGCATCGCGGATCGATGCCCGGCTGATGCGCCTGTTCGGCCCGATCGTGTACGTGGCCAGCGTGCTCGGCCTGCTGCTCGTATTCGTGGCGGGCAGCACGATCAACGGCGCGCACGCATGGATCCGGATCGGCGGCGGCTTCGAGGTCCAGCCGTCCGAGTTCATGAAGCTGGGCATGATCGTCGGGATGGCGGTGCTGTTCACGCAACGCGCCAACCAGCGCAGTGGACGCAGCGAGATCATCTCGGTCCGCGACGACGTGACGCCGCCGAGCGCGTGCGACGTGCTGCTCGCGCTCGGGCTGCTCCTGCTGCCGCTCGGCCTGGTCCTGTTGGAACCGGATCTCGGCTCGGCCATGGTGCTAGCGGCCGCGGCGTTCGGGGTCCTGGTGGCGGCCGCCGTACCCGCCCGCTGGACGATCGGGCTGATGGTCCTGGCGGTGATCGTCGCCGTGCTGGTCGTCAAGGGCGGGCTGCTGGCCGAGTACCAGCTCGCGCGGTTCACCTCCTTCACCAACCCGGGCCACGATCCACAGGGCGCGGCGTACAACGTGAACCAGGCGCACATCGCGATCGCGAACGGCGGCCTCACCGGCACCGGACTGTTCAAGGGCCCGCAGACCAACGGCGGCTTCGTCCCCGAGCAGCAGACCGACTTCGTCTTCTCCGTCGCCGGCGAGGAGTTCGGGCTGATCGGCGGCAGCGTGATCATCGCCCTGTTCGCCGTGCTGTGCTGGCGCGGGCTGGCCATCGCCAAGTCGGCCGAGCCGGCCGGGCGCCTGGTCGCCGTCGGCATCGTCTGCTGGTTCGCCTTCCAGACGTTCCAGAACATCGGGATGAACCTCGGCCTGATGCCGGTGACCGGCCTGCCGCTGCCGTTCGTGTCCTACGGCGGGTCCTCGATGTTCGCCCAGGGCCTGGCCATCGGACTGCTGCAAGCGGTACGCCGCACCGCGTCGAACTAGCACGACCAGTGATCTTGTTACGCCTCGACCGTCCGGACGACCACCGCGGAACAAGATCGCACGATGGAATAGCTGGCTCAGTCCAGTACCGGCGGCACGGTCTGGTCCGGTGAGGTGAGCGTCGTCCCCACGCCGGCCGTGATCACCATCGCGATGGCCAGGACGAGGACCCCGGACAGCGGCTGGCTCAGCACGAGGACACCGGCCAGCGCGGCCACGGCCGGTTCCAGGCTCATCAGCAGGCCGAACACCGACGGGCGCAGCCGGCGCAGCGCGATGATCTCCAGCGAGTACGGGATGAGTGAGGACAGCAGCGCGACGGCGAGCCCGCCGGCCAGGACCTCCGGCCGTCCCAGCGCCGAACCGCCCTCGACGATCCCGGCCGGCAGGGTGAACAGCGCGCCGACGCCGAGCGCGATCGCCAGCCCGTCCAGCGCGGGGAAAGCCGAGCCGACGCGTTTGGACAGCAGGATGTAGGCGGCCCAGCAGGCCGCGGCGATCAGCACCAGGCCGATGCCCAGGCCGGTGACCCCGTGGTGACTGCCGCGCAGGGCCAGCAGGATGACGCCCCCACCGGCCAGCACGATCCACAGGGCGTCGATGGCCCGTCGCGACCCGGCGACCGCCACGGCCAGCGGCCCCAGGAACTCGATGGTGACGGCGATACCGAGCGGCAGCCGGTCCAGCGCCTCGTAGAAGCTCCAGTTCATCGCGCCCAGGATGAGCCCGAAGGCGATCGCGGCCAGAACGTCCGACCGGGAACGCCCGCGCACCGACGGCCGGGCGAGGGCGAGCAGGATGATCGCCGACAGGCCCAGGCGCAGGAACACGATCCCGCCCGGTCCGGCCTGATCGAACAGCCGCGCCGCGAACGCCGCGCCGAACTGGACCGAACCGATACTGCCGAGCAGCAGCAGTTGGGGCGGGACGGTGCGCACACGCGTGATCCTCCCAGGTGCCGCCGTGCCACTTTGACCGCGCCAGCGGTGCTCAACGGGCCCGATCAGGCCGCTCGCGGGGTCAAAGTCGGGGGTTTGGGGCCGTAGCATCGACAGACATGACTACCGCCCCCGAGTCGCTGTTCCCCCGACTGGAGCCGCTGCTGCCGCGGGTCAGCAAGCCGATCCAGTACGTCTGCGGCGAGCTGAACGCCCGCAGCAAGGACTGGGACAGCGTGGACGTGCACTGGGCGCTGATGTACCCGGACGCCTACGAGGTCGGGCTGCCTAACCAGGGCACGCAGATCCTGTACGAGGTCATCAACGAGCGCGCGGACGCCCTCGCCGAGCGCACCTACGCCGTCTGGCCCGACCTCGAGGCGCTGATGCGCGAGCACGCGATCGGCCAGTTCACGGTCGACGCCCACCGGCCCGTCGCCGCGTTCGACTACCTGGGCATCTCGTTCTCCACCGAGCTCGGCTACACCAACATGCTCACGGCGCTCGACCTGGCCGGCATCCCGCTGCACGCGGCCGACCGCGACGGGTCCCACCCGATCGTGCTGGCCGGCGGGCACGCCGCGTTCAACCCCGAGCCGATCGCCGACTTCATCGACGCCGCCGTCCTCGGCGACGGTGAGCAGGTCGTCGGGACGATCACCGACATCACCCGGGAGTGGAAGCAGGAGGGGTCGCCCGGTGGTCGCGACGAGCTGCTGCGCCGGCTGGCCGGGACGGGCGGCGTCTACGTCCCGAAGTTCTTCGACGTCACCTATCTCGACGACGGCCCGATCGCGAGCGTCACGCCCAACCACCCCGACGTCCCCGCACGCGTCAGCAAGCACACGGTCATGAACCTGGACGAGTGGCCGTACCCCAAGACGCCGCTCGTGCCGCTCGCCGAGACCGTCCACGAGCGGATGTCGGTCGAGATCTTCCGTGGCTGCACGCGCGGCTGCCGGTTCTGCCAGGCGGGCATGATCACCCGCCCGGTGCGCGAGCGCAGCATCACCGGCATCGGCGAGATGGTCGCGCAGGGCCTGTCCGCGACCGGGTTCGAGGAGGTCGGCCTGCTCTCGCTGTCCAGCGCCGACCACTCGGAGATCGCCCAGATCACCAAGCAGCTCGCCGACCGCTACGAGGACGACCGGGTCAGCCTGTCGCTGCCGTCCACCCGCGTCGACGCGTTCAACATCGACCTGGCCAACGAGCTGTCGCGCAACGGGCGCCGCTCGGGCCTGACGTTCGCTCCCGAGGGCGGCTCGGAGCGGCTGCGCCGGGTGATCAACAAGATGGTCAGCAAGGACGACCTGATCCGCACCGTGTCCACGGCGTACGGCAACGGCTGGCGCCAGGTGAAGCTGTACTTCATGTGCGGCCTGCCCACCGAGACCGACGAGGACGTGCTGGAGATCGCCGAGATGGCGCACGACGTCATCCGGGCCGGTCGCGAGGCCGCCGGGCACAAGGACATCCGCTGCACGGTGTCGATCGGCGGATTCGTGCCCAAGCCGCACACCCCGTTCCAGTGGGCCGCGCAGGCCGATCCGGAGACGGTCGACAACCGCCTGCGCAAGTTACGCGCGGCGATCAACGCCAACAAGTCACTCGGTCGCGCGGTCGGCATGCGCTACCACGACGGCGAGCCCTCGCTCGTGGAAGGACTGCTCTCGCGCGGCGACCGGCGCGTCGGCGCGGTCATCGAAGGGGTGTGGCGCGACGGCGGTCGGTTCGACGGCTGGAGCGAGCACTTCTCCTTCGCCCGCTGGGCGGCCCAGGCCGACGCCGCGTTCGCCGACCAGCCGGTCGACCTGGCCTGGTACACCACCCGCGAACGCGACGGCGACGAGGTGCTGCCGTGGGACCACCTGGACTCCGGGCTGGACAAGCAGTGGCTCTGGGACGACTGGCAGGACGCGCTCGCCGAGTTCGAGCAGGACGACTGTCGGTGGACGCCGTGCTTCGACTGCGGCGTGTGCTCGAACCTGGGTACCGACATCCAGGTCGGGCCGACGGGGCGGGACCTCCCGCCGCTGGGCCGCACCCTGCTCCCGCTCGTGCCCAAGTAATGGCGCGTCGGGTTCCCGAAGGGCCGCCGCCACCGCCCATCGTGCAGCGGGTGCGCCTGCGCTACACCAAACGCGGGCGGCTGCGCTTCACGTCCCATCGCGACTTCGCGCGCGCGTTCGAGCGGGCGCTGCGGCGCGCTGAGGTACCGATGGCCTACTCGGCCGGGTTCCATCCGCACCCGAAGATCAGCTATCTCGGCGCCGCTCCGACCGGGGTGGCCAGCGAGGCCGAGTACGTCGAGATCGCGCTGGCCGTCGAGGTCGACGTAGAACTGCTGCGCAGCCGGATCGACCAGGCGCTCCCGGACGGGCTCGACGTGATCGAGGCGGTGAGCGCCGGCCCGGGTTCGTTGGCCGAGCGGATGCAGGCCTCGCACTGGCGGCTGGAGCTGGCCGGGATCAGCGAGATCGAGGTCGCCGCCGCGGTGCAGGCGTTCCTGGCCGAGGACGAGGTCACCGTCGAACGGCTCACCAAGGACGGCCGCCGCATGCTCGACGCGCGCGCCGCGGTGGTGTCCGCCGTCGTGTCGTCAGGCGGCTCGCCGGTCGTGTCGCCGGGCTCCGAGCGTCACGACGACGTGACGCGTGCGATACTGGACCTGGTTGTCCGGCAGGTGACCCCGGCCGTTCGACCCGACGATGTTCTCACCGCTTTGCGGAACGTTGCCGGTCTCGCCCTCGAGGTACCGCCAGTTGCGGTGCGCGTGGCGCAGGGACCGCTGGACGACGCAGGTGAGGTCGGTGACCCGCTCATCCATGATCGGGCGTCGGCAGGAACGACGCCGTAGCACTCCAGCACGACCACCCACCGGGTGACGGCGCAGTACCGGCCGTGATCCGAAGCAGACTTCGCAGAGGTCCTCCGGGACACCTGCCACAACCGCCCTCGTGCGGCTGCGGCCTCGCCGATCCGGCGAAACCGCGCCCGGGGGCTGAGAAACGGAAGTGACCGAGCCCATGCTCGAGCCCGACAACCACACCACCAGCGAAAACTCCGCCAGCACCACCGAGACTCCGGCGCCGGCCAAGGCGCCCCGCAAGCGGGCCGCCAAGAAGGCGCCCGCGGCAGCAGCCGAGACCCCGTCCGCACCAGCCGAGACCCCGTCCGCAGCGGCGACCGAGGCGCCGGCAGCCCGCAAGCGCCCGGCGAGGAAGGCCGCGGCGAAACTCCCCGCGACCGGGACCGCCAACGAGAGCGCCAACGAGACCTCCGCCGAGCGGCCGACCGCCACCAAGCAGCCGGCCGACGTCGCCGAGAAGCCGGCTCGCAGGCGCGCCCGCAAATCGACCCCGCCCCAGGCTGAGCAGTCCCCGGCCGACGCGGCACCCTCTGATCCGGCACCCTCTGATCAGGCACCGGTCGACGCGCCGCCCGACGCTCCGGCCAAGGCGCCGCGCAAGCGCACAGCCCGCAAGGCCACCGCGAACTCCGATGAGGCAATCGGGTCCGGCGCCGCACCCGTGCTCGCGGCCCCCACCGCCCCGGCGGTCCTGTTCGTGGCGCCGGAGGAGACCAAGGCCCCGGCCAAGCGCACCCGCCGGGTCGCCAAGGCCCCGGCCGGACCGCCGACCGCCGACGAACCGACGCCGGGCCGGACCGACCTGGCCGCCGTCGAGGACGTCGAGGACAAGACCGCCGACCCGGACGACGTCCGTGAGGCGGCCGTGGAGGAGGCGACCGGGGCTCGGCGTCGGCGCCGTCGGGGCCGTCGCGGCCGCGGTGGCAACCGTCCGAACGGCGAGAACGGCGAGAACGAGATCGGCGAGGACGCCGACGGACCGGATGAGGACACCGCCGGGTCCGCGGACGAGCCTGCGGACGGCGAATCTGACGCCGAGACCGGAGAGTCGACGGCCACCCGTCGCCGTCGCCGCCGTCGCCGCACCGCCGGGTCCAACGGCGAGGCCGAGACCGAGGACGACCCACCGAACACGGTCACCCATGTCCGCGAGACGCGAGAGAAGTCGAGCGATGACGACGGGGTCAAGGGCGTCAAGGGATCGACGCGGCTCGAGGCCAAGCGCCAGCGCCGCCGCGACGGCCGGGACACCAGCCGCCGCCGCCCGCCGATCCTGACCGAGTCGGAGTTCCTGGCCCGCCGCGAGGCCGTCGACCGCG
Source organism: Jatrophihabitantaceae bacterium (assembly GCA_039937575.1). Lineage (GTDB taxonomy): Bacteria > Actinomycetota > Actinomycetes > Mycobacteriales > Jatrophihabitantaceae > JBDTGE01. The sequence goes on along the minus strand of JBDTGE010000055.1, from coordinate 6,601 downwards.
TGATGGCGGTGCGGCAGAACGGGGACCGCACCCAGATCGCGGTGCTCGAGGACGGCATCCTGGTCGAGCACTACGTCACCCGGGCCAGCGCCACGTCCTACGTCGGCAACGTCTACCTCGGCCGGGTGCAGAACGTCCTGCCGTCGATGGAGGCCGCGTTCATCGACATCAGCAAGGGTCGCAACGGAGTGCTCTACGCCGGCGAGGTCAACTGGGACGCCGCCGGTCTGGAGGGCAAGTCCCGCGCGATCGAGCACGCGATGAAGTCCGGCGATCCCGTCCTGGTGCAGGTCACCAAGGATCCGATCGGGCACAAGGGCGCCCGGCTGACCAGCCAGGTCTCGCTGCCCGGCCGTTTCCTGGTGTACGTGCCCGGCGGTGGCATGACCGGCATCAGCCGCAAGCTGCCCGACACCGAGCGGCACCGCCTCAAGGCGATCCTGAAGAAGATCGTCCCCGAGGACGCCGGTGTGATCATCCGGACCGCGGCCGAGGGCGCGAGCGAAGAGGATCTGACGCGCGACGTCGACCGGTTGAAGGCACAGTGGGAGGCCATCTCGGCCAAGGCGGCCAACACCAAGTCAGCTCCGACGCTCGTCCACGGCGAGCCGGACCTGGCGATCCGCGTGGTCCGCGACGTGTTCAACGAGGACTTCAAGCGGCTCGTCGTGCAGGGCGAGAGCGCCTGGGACACCGTCTCGGAGTACCTCGGTGGCGTGGCCCCGGACCTGGCCGAACGGGCCTCGCGGCACGTCGGCACCGGCGACCTGTTCCACGAGCTCCGCGTCGACGAGCAGCTGATGAAGGCGCTGGACCGCAAGGTCTGGCTGCCCTCAGGCGGCTCGCTGGTCATCGACCGCACCGAGGCCATGACGGTCATCGACGTCAACACCGGCAAGTTCGTAGGCACCGGCGGCAACCTCGAGCAGACGGTCACGCGGAACAACCTCGAAGCGGCCGAGGAGATCGTGCGTCAGCTGCGGCTGCGCGACGTCGGCGGCATCGTGGTCATCGACTTCATCGACATGGTCCTGGAGTCCAACCGCGATCTGGTCCTGCGCCGCCTGACCGAGTGCCTGGGTCGCGACCGGACCAAGCACCAGGTCGCCGAGGTCACCTCCCTCGGCCTGGTCCAGATGACCCGCAAGCGGGTCGGCGAGGGCCTGATCGAGGCGTTCAGCGAGAACTGCACCGTGTGCAACGGCCGTGGGGTCATCATCCACTCCGAGCCGGTCGACAAGCCCAGCTCGGGGTCCTCGGACGTCGAGGACGAGCGCCCGAAGGGCAAGCGCAAGCGCGGTGGCTCGACGGCGACCAAGAAGCCGGTCGAGACGCCCGAGGAGCCGCCCGAGGCGCCTGAGACGCGCGAGCGGCGGCTGGCCGCGATGGCCGCGATCCACAAGGCGGCCCACCCGGGCGAGGCCCTGCCGACCGAACTGCAGATCGAGGCCATGGCCGCTGCGCTGGAAGGCGAGCCGATGCTCGCGGGCGAACCGACGGACGAGCCGGCGCCCGAGCCGGAAACGGCCGGTGAGCCGGTAGCACCTGAGCCGGATGCTCCCGAGCCGGATGCTCCCGAGCCGGATGCTCCCGAGCCGGAAGCTACCCAGCCGGAAGCTACCGAGTCGGACCGGCGCGAGCTGGAAGCCGCCGCCGCTCCGGCGGCCCGGCCGCGCCGTCGGCGGGCGGCCAGCCGTCCGGCCGGACCCCCGGCCGGGGTGGGGGCAGAGCAGTCGTGAAGATAGGCACGCTGGCGCGGGCGGAGGGCGTTTTGCCTCCGCTGCACTGCGTGCCGTAACCTGGTCAACGGCCCATTTACAGTGGGCTCTTCTGTGTCGCGCACCCGGTGCGCGCCGGACTTCAGCGGTTACGTAGTCAAGCGAATGGAACCCTCATGTATGCCATCGTCAAGACCGGCGGCAAGCAGTACAAGGTCGCCGAAGGCGATGTGATCGAGGTCGAGAAGCTCGACGCGGCGCCCGGCGCCAAGGTCGCCTTCCCCGCTCTGCTGCTCGTCGACGGTGAAGCGGTCACGCACGAGCCGGCCCAGCTGGCCGACGTGAGTGTCACCGGCGAGATCCTCGCGCAGACCAAGGGCCCGAAGATCAAGATCCACAAGTATAAGAACAAGACCGGCTACCACAAGCGGATGGGTCACCGTCAGAAGCTGACCGAGGTCAAGATCACCTCGATCGCTGGCGCCGTCGCCGCGGCGAGCAAGGAGAAGTAATTCATGGCTCACAAGAAGGGTGCATCCAGCTCCCGTAACGGTCGCGATTCCAACGCCCAGTACCTCGGCGTCAAGCGTTTCGGCGGCCAGACGGTGAACGCGGGCGAGATCCTGATCCGCCAGCGCGGCACCAAGTTCCACCCCGGGACCAACGTCGGCCGCGGCAAGGACGACACGCTGTTCGCCCTGGCCGAGGGCACCGTGAAGTTCGGTCTCTCACGGGGTCGCAAGACCGTGAACATCGTCCCGGCTGGGGTCTGACCCGCAGCCGCACACAACGTCAGGAGGCGGGCCCGGGTTGATCCCGGCGCCCGCCTTCGTCATTCCACCCGATTGCTCAAGGACTGGCCGCTCCAGTGGGGTCAAACTTGCACAATCGCCCGAGAAACGAGGAAGGAGCGGCATGGCGAGCTTCATCGACCGGGTCGTGCTGCACCTCGGTGCGGGCAACGGCGGCCACGGCGTCGCGTCGGTCCACCGCGAGAAGTTCAAACCGATGGGCGGCCCGGACGGCGGTAACGGCGGCCGCGGTGGCGACGTCGTGCTCATCGTCGACTCCAACGTCCATACGCTGCTGGACTTCCACCACCACCCGCACCAGCGAGCCGGCAACGGCAAGGGCGGCGCGGGCAAGCACCGCAACGGAGCCGAGGGCGGCGACCTGGAGCTGCGCGTACCCGACGGCACTGTCGTGCTGGCCGCGGACGGCGCGGTTCTCACCGACCTGACCGGTGGCGGCACCCGGTTCATCGCGGCGCAGGGCGGACGCGGTGGCCTCGGCAACGCGGCCCTCGCCTCGACCCGCCGCAAGGCACCCGGCTTCGCCCTGCTCGGCGAGCCGGGCGAGGAGCACGACGTCGTGCTGGAACTCAAGAGCGTCGCCGACGTCGGTCTGGTCGGCTTCCCGAGCGCGGGCAAGTCCTCGTTGGTGGCTGCCCTCTCGGCCGCACGGCCCAAGATCGCCGACTACCCGTTCACGACGCTGGTCCCGAACCTGGGCGTCGTCAGCGCGGGCGCGAACACCTTCACCATCGCCGACGTCCCCGGTCTGATTCCCGGCGCCGCACAGGGCAAGGGCCTCGGCCTGGACTTCCTGCGCCACGTCGAGCGGTGCGCGGTCCTGCTGCACGTGCTCGACTGCGCGACGCTGGACCCCGGCCGTGACCCGATCAGCGACCTCGACGCGCTCGAGTCCGAGCTGGCCCAATATGAGGGGACCTTCGGCGAGCTGCTGGCCAAGCCGCGACTGGTCGCGCTGAACAAGGTCGACGTGCCCGAGGCCCTGGAGCTGGCCGAGCTCGTGCGCGGCGAGCTCGAGTCCCGCGGGCTGCGCGTCTTCGAGATCTCCGCGGTGGCGCACACCGGGCTGCGCGAGCTGACCTTCGCCCTGTCCGAGGCCGTGCAGGCCGATCGGGCCTCGCGCCCGACGAACGAGTCGACGCGGATCGTCCTGCAGCCGCGGGCGGTCAACGAGGTCGGCTTCACGGTCACGCCCGACCCGGCCGAGGAGGGCGCGTTCATCGTCCGCGGCGACAAGCCGCATCGCTGGGTGCGCCAGACCGCGTTCGACAACGAGGAGGCGATCGGCTACCTGGCCGATCGCCTGGCCCGGCTCGGCGTCGAGGCCGAGCTGGCCAAGCAGGGCGCGCTGCCGGGCGCGGCCGTGACGATCGGTGAGGTGACCTTCGACTTCTCGCCGTCGTCAGGCCTGGAGGACGAGTACGTCGCCACCCGCCGCGGAACCGACGAGCGGCTGGCCACCATCACCCGGCCCAACCCGGCCGAGCGACTGGCGGCCAAGAAGGCCCGCCGCGCCCACGACGACGATCTCGGAGTCGATTGGGCCGACGACCTCGACGGTGCCGACGACCCGGATCAGCCGTGACCCGCGCGGCGATCGCTGCCGCGCACCGCACGGTCGTCAAGGTCGGGTCGTCCTCGCTCACCGAACGCGGTCAGATCGACTACGACCGGCTCGACGCGATCGTCGACGCAGTGGCCGCCCGGCACCAGGCCGGACAGCAGGTCGTCCTCGTCTCATCCGGGGCCATCGCCGCCGGTATCGGGCCGCTCGGACTCAAGACGCGGCCGCGCGACCTGGCGACCCAGCAGGCCGCCGCCAGCGTCGGACAGCTGCTGCTGGCTCAGCGGTACGGCGCCTCGTTCGCCCGCTACGGGTTGACGGTCGGGCAGGTGCTGCTGACCGCCGACGACCTGCACCGGCGCGGGCACTACCGCAACGCCGACCGGACGCTCGAGCGGCTGCTCGCGTTCGGTGTGATCCCGATCGTCAACGAGAACGACACGGTGGCCACGCACGAGATCCGCTTCGGCGACAACGATCGGCTGGCCGCGCTGGTCGCGCACCTCGTGCACGCCGACGCGCTCGTGCTGCTCACCGACGTCGACGGGCTGTACAGCGGCAAGCCCGGACGCGACGGTTCGGTGTTCATCCCCGAGGTGCACGCGATGTCCGAGCTGGCCGGGGTGGACGTCTCCGGCAGCGGCAGCCACGTCGGCTCCGGCGGGATGGTGACCAAGATCGACGCGGCGGCGATCGCGACCAGTGAAGGCATCGCCGTGCTGCTGACCTCGGCGCCGCGCATCGACGGCGCTCTGGCCGGATCGGTCGGCACGGTGTTCCACGCGGCCGGCGACCGATCGGCGTCCCGGCTGTTCTGGCTGCGGCACGCGACTGCTCCGCGCGGGCGCATCGTGCTCGATGCGGGCGCGGTCGCGGCCGTGGTCAAGCGGCGGATGTCCTTGCTGCCCGCGGGAGTGACCGCCGTGCACGGGGACTTCTACTCCGGCGAGCCGATCGAGCTGGTCGACCCGGACGGTGTGGTCATCGCGCGCGGGCTGGTCGGCTACGACGCGGCGGACCTGCCCGCGCTGCTCGGGCACAAGACGCAGGACCTGCCGGCCGGGTTCCGCCGCGAGGTCGTGCACCGCGACGACCTGGTCGTCCTCTGACGCCTTTCCCCGCTGGAGACCGCCTGAATCGCGCTTTTCCCCGCTGGTGGCCGGTTCGGGTGGCGTAAGCGGTCACCAGCGGGGAAAACACCCGCCGTCGTAGGCTGGTCGACGTGACCGAGCAGGCTGCCTCCGAGCAGGACGTCCGCGCTGTCGCGGCCCGCTCCCGTGAGGCGGCGGCCGAGCTGGCGCCGCTGGGCCGGGCGGTCAAGGACGCGGCGCTGCTCGCCATGGCCGACGCGCTGATCGACTCGACCGAGGCGATCCTCACCGCGAACGCGCGCGACATCGCCGTCGGCCGCGAGTCCGGCCTGGCCGAGTCGCTGATCGACCGGCTCGCCCTGAGTGCCGAGCGAGTGGCCGCGATGGCGCAGGGGCTGCGCGAGGTCGCGGGGCTGCCCGATCCGGTCGGTGAGGTGCTGCGCGGCTACACCCGGCCGAACGGGCTGGAGATCCGCCAGGTGCGGGTGCCGTTCGGCGTCATCGCGATGATCTACGAGGCCCGGCCGAACGTGACCGTGGACGCCGCGGGCCTGGCCCTCAAGAGCGGCAACGCCGCCCTGCTGCGCGGCTCCGGCAGCGCGTACGAGTCCAACACGGCGCTGGTCGAGGTTCTCGCGCGGGCCGCCGAGAAGGCCGGCCTGCCGCGCGATGCCGTGCTGTTGGTGCCCGGAACCGATCGGGCCAGCGTCGGCCACCTGCTCAAGGCCCGTGGACTGGTCGACCTGATCATCCCGCGCGGGGGAGCCGGCCTGATCAACTACGTCGTCGAGAACGCCACGGTGCCGGTCATCGAAACCGGCGTCGGCAACGTGCACGTGTACGTCGACGCGGCCGCCGATCTGGACATGGCCGAGCGGATCGTCGTCAACTCCAAGACCTCGCGGGTCAGCGTGTGCAACTCGGCCGAGACGCTGCTGGTGCACGCCGCGATCGCCGAGCAGTTCCTGCCGCGCATCACCTCGGCCCTGCAGACGAGCGGCGTGGCGGTCCACGGCGACGAGAGCTTCGCTGCGCTGGACGGGGTCGAGGCGGCTGACGAGGACGACTGGGCCCGCGAGTACCTGTCGATGGACATGGCCGCCCGCGTCGTCGCCGACCTCGACGAGGCGATCGCCCACATCCGCCGCTGGTCCTCGGGGCACACCGAAGCGATCGTGACCGGCGACCTGGCCACCGCCCGCCGGTTCGTGGCGCGCGTCGACTCGGCGGCCGTGATGGTCAACGCGTCGACCCGATTCACCGACGGCGCCGAGTTCGGTTTCGGCGCCGAGATCGGCATCGCCACCGATCGCTTGCACGCCCGCGGGCCGGTGGGCGCCGAGCAACTCACAACCTACAAATATGTGGTCCGCGGGACCGGCCAGACGCGTCCCTGAGGGGGGACGCCCAGGCGCG
>JBDTGE010000054.1:0-8900 GCA_039937575.1 Jatrophihabitantaceae bacterium | reverse complement strand
GGGCAGCCGCGGCTCCGGCTGCACGCCCCGTCGGGCTGTAGGCCGCAGCGCCCGGTCTGCGGGCATAGCGTGTGCAGCCGCGGGACCGAGATCGCGACATCGGCCGGTTGCGGTCCGAGCTGCAGCGAACGCCGCGCCCGGGTGTGCAGCCAAGACTGCAGGCTGAACCCGCCGCCGGTCCCGAACGCGAGCAGGGTGAGCCAGGCGAACACGAACACGATGTCCGAGCCGTAGTAGTACGGGGTGGTGCTCCAGGAGACGGTGAAGAAGAAGGTCAGCGACAGCAGCGTCCCACCGACTGCGGCGACGCGCAGGTAGAGCCCGAGCAGCGTGCCGATGCCGACCGCGAGCTCGGCGAACGCGATCAACAGCCCGACCACGGTCGGGGCATGGGTGGACAGGCCGACCAGAGGCCCGATCGGGCTAGCGTGCTGCAAGGCTCGCATCTGCGCTGCGACCGAGGTGGGGCTGCGCGGGTCGAAGTAGGCGGGGTTGGCCAGCTTCTGCAGCCCGGCATAGCTGAAGGTGATGCCGGCGAAGCCGCGCAGTGGTAGCAGCCGCCAGCCTGGCTCGGCCAGGCGGCGTACCCACCTGGGGTCACGACTCGGCGGCACTGATCGCGTGTTCGGCACGTGTCGATGGTTCGCGAGCGATGGCTAAGAACTTGTTCAGGTCTTACCGACGCGTCAGCGGCCGTCCTACCGTGGGGCGGTGACCGTCGCCGATGCCCGCAACGCTGTGCTGGCCGGGCTGTCGGTCCTCATCGTCGAGGACGACGAAGCGATCGGCACCCAGTTGGTGAAGGGCCTGACCCGTGCCGGGTGCGTCCCCGAGGTGGTGGGCAGCGGGGCCGGCGTACTGCATCGCCGCGACCTCGGTCTGGTCCTGCTCGATCTCGGGCTGCCGGACGTGGACGGAGTCGAGCTGTGCCGGCTGCTGCGGGCACGCAGCACCGCGCCGATCATCGTGGTCACTGCGCGCGGTGCCGAAGCGGACCGGGTCGACGCACTCGATGCCGGCGCGGACGACTACCTGGTCAAACCCTTCGGCTTCGACGAACTGCTGGCCCGGATGCGGGCCGTGCTGCGCCGCGCCGGCGCAGACTCCGGACCGCTGGTCCACGGGCCGCTGCGCGTCGACCTGGCCGGGCGGCGGGTCTGGGTCGAGCAGACGCCGGTCAACCTGACCGGCAAAGAGTTCGACATCCTCGCCTGCCTGGCCCTGGAGCCAGGCCGGGCCGTGTCCCGCGAAGAGATCTTCGACCGGGTCTGGGACGAACACTGGTACGGCCCCCGCCGGGTCCTGGACGTGCACATTGCGGCGCTTCGCCGCAAGCTCGGCCACCCCGATCTGATCGAGACCGTCTACGGGCACGGGTTCCGCCTCGCCGACACCACCACACCAGCATGACCGCTCGCATCCTGGCCAGCTTCCTCGCCGTCCTGTCCGCAGTCATCGCCGCGATCATCGTCCCGCTCGGGCTGATCGTCACCGCCCAACAGCGCCACGACTTCGCCGACTCGGCCCGCGCCGCGACCCGCAGCCTCGCCGCGCTGGCCGAGGAACAGCTCGGAGACCACGCCTCGCCCGCAGCGCTACCAGCCCTGCTGGCCAACGCCGCCACCCGCGGCGACCAGATCGCGGTGCTCAACCGGGCAGGCACTCTCATCGCCACCGCCGGCGCACCACCATCGGCCGCGGCGCTGGACGCGATCCGCGCCGGACACCCGCCGCCAACGAGCGACGACCGCCTGATGATCACCACCCCGGTCGGCGACGCCGGCCGGCCGGTCGGCACCATCATCCTGGCCCGCGACACCACCATCGTGCACGAGCGCGCCCGCACCCTCTGGCTCACGCTTGCCGCCGCCGCGGTAGCCGCGCTGCTCACCGGCACCGCGGTCGGCTGGTCGCTCAGCCGCTGGATCACCCGCCCCCTACGGAGCCTGACCACCGCGGCGCACCGCATCGGCACCGGCCACCCAGACGCCCGCGCCGACCACGACACCGGCCCGGCCCAAGTGCGCGAGGTCGCCCACGCCTTCAACGAGATGGCCAACCGGGTCACCACGCTGCTGCAGATGCAGCAAAACACGACCGCCGAGGTATCCCACCAACTACGCACCCCGCTCGCGGCCCTACGGCTGCGGCTGGAACTTCTACTCGACGACGCCCACGACGACGCCCGCAACGAGATCGCCGCCATGCTCACCGAGACCCAACGGCTCGCCCGCCTCCTCGACGGCCTGCTCGCCGTCGCGCGCGCCGAAGCCAGTCAGGCTCGTCCCGTGCCGATCGACATCAACCAGGCCGTGACCGAACGGCTGCAAGCCTGGGAACCGGTCGCGGCCGAACGCGGGATCACGCTGCAGCAGGACACAATGGGCACCCCATCGCACGCGGCGCTCGCTCCCGGCCACCTCGAGCAAATCCTGGACAACCTACTCGCCAACGCCGTCGAGGCGGTCCCACCGCTCGGGCGCATCAGCGTGAGCGTTCAAGCAGATCACGAACACCTGCTCCTGCGCGTCGATGACACCGGTCCAGGCATTGCCGCAGAGCAGCGCGCGCACGCCTTCGACCGGTTCACCACTGACCGCGACGGTCGCGGCGGCACCGGGCTCGGCCTGGCCATCGTCGGCCGACTAGTCGAAACCAACCACGGCACCGTCACGTTGCAGCCCCGCCCCCACGGCGGAACCCGCGCCGAAATCACCCTGCCCGCCGCGGACGCACCAACCCCGGGCCAGGGGCAAGAACACGCTCACGTTGGCACCGTACGGCGTCGCACCTGATCGGTCGTGCACCAATCGGGCTGACAGCACCGCACGGCTCCTCAAACGAACGACCAGTCGATGTGGTCCGAAACCTCGGCTGGTCGAACCGCACTATGGATCAAGGTTGTCCTGTAGGACACCCCGTCACCGAACGTCGTCCCAGACATCGATCCCTCTGCGGCGCACTGACCAGGACGCCGCTCGACTCATCGAAGCGGGCGCTCGCTCGGCGGTCATCTCGTCGTGCACGCTGAGACTCGCACCGACCACGACGAGCCGCCGTACAAGATCGTCATCAAACGACAAGCATTTCGAGGCGGACCACCGCTTCCGCACCGGTTTGGAACTCAACTCATCGCCGAGCGGGCGTTCATTGACATCGACTCGCTGCTGCGCCCGGTCAACGGACACGCCAAACACGGCGAGCGCTACGGACACACCAAGATCGGTCAGAGGACGTCGATGGCTGCACTCGCTAGGCCAGTACGGAATGTCGCCATCGACGTCGCGACCGAACAGATGCGAAGCGGCGAGAGCTCTCGTCGCGTCGCGTGGCGGTCAGGCCTTGGGTTGCTTGGTGGCGCGGGCGGGGTTGCCCTGGGCTTCGGCGTTGTGGTCAGTGTCGTCCTGCTTCGCGCGGACAGCCGCCTCGACCTGGTCGCCAAGGTCCTTGTCGACGTTGCGCCAGTACGCGAAGGCCCGGTTTAGGACGGGTTCGCTGACACCGTTGAGCAGATGGCCCACGATGTTGCCGACCAGCCGATCGCGGGCAGCGTCGTCGAGGACCTCGCGCACCATGGTGCCGGCCTGGCCCCAGTCGTCGTCATCGGCGCGCAGCGTGTACGCGCTGCGCACCATCTCGCCGTCGGCGTACCAAAGGCCGCCGTCGTCGGTGCGTAACGGGTCGGCCTTCGGGCCGCCGTAGGAGTTCGGCGCGTAGACCGGGTCGCTGACGTTCTGCGTCCGCCCGGCGCCGTCCTTGGAGTAGCTGTGCACCGGCACCCGAGGCACGTTCACCGGAATCTGCCGGTAGTTCACGCCGAGCCGGGCGCGATGCGCGTCGGAGTAGCTGAAACCGCGGGCGAGCAGCATCTTGTCCGGCGAGAGGCCGGTACCGGCGACGAGGTTGTTCGGCTCGAAGGCTGCCTGCTCGATCTCGGTATGGTAATCGGTGACGTTGCGATTCAGCGTCATCCGCCCGACCTCCTGCAACGGGTAGTTGCTGTGCGGCCACACCTTGGTGAGGTCGAAGGGATTGAAGCGGTAGGTCTTGGCGTCCTCGAACGGCATGATCTGCATGTGCAGCGTCCAGCTGGGGAATTCGCCGGCCTCGATGTGGTCATAGAGGTCGCGCTGGTGGTAGTCACCGTCACTGCCGGCCAGCTGATCGGCCTCGTCCTGGGGGATGAACTCGACTCCCTGGTCGGTCTTGAAGTGGTACTTCACCCAGCACTTCTGACCGTCGGCGTTGATCCACATGTAGGTATGGCTGGAGTAGCCGTTCATGTGTCGCCAGCTTCGCGGGATTCCGCGATCGCCCATCAGCCAGGTCACCTGGTGGGCCGACTCCGGCGAGAGCGTCCAGAAGTCCCACTGCATGTCATGATCGCGCAGGTTGTTCGCCGAGCGACGCTTCTGCGAACGGATGAAGTGCTGGAACTTCATCGGATCGCGCATGAAGAACACAGGGGTGTTGTTGCCGACCAGATCGAAGTTCCCCTCGCTGGTGTAGAACTTCAGCGAAAAGCCGCGCGGGTCACGCCACGTGTCGGGGCTGCCTCTCTCGCCGGCGACCGTGGAGAAGCGGGCGAGCATCTCGGTCTTGGTGCCAGGTTGGAACACGGCCGCCCGCGTGTAGGCGCTCACGTCGTGGGTCACCTCGAAGGTGCCGAAGGCGCCGCCTCCCTTCGCGTGCGGTTGACGTTCTGGGATGCGTTCGCGGTTGAACATCGCCATCTGTTCGATCAGGTAGTGATCCTGCAGCAGCAACGGGCCGTCCGCGCCGACCGACAGCGACTTCTCATCGCTGGCGACCGGGATCCCGGCGTCGGTGGTGGTCGGGGGAGATCCCTCTGTGCTCACGCGAACAGCTCCTTGTTTCCTTGGCGGGCTTCTTGTCGGCAGTCGGGGCACAGGCCCCAGAAGAGAACTTCAACTTCGTACACCTCGTGGCCGGCGTCGTCGCTCGGGGTTAGGCACTGGCGGGCCCCGACGGCGCGGTCGACGTCGGTCGTCCGCCCGCATGCGCGGCAGACCAGGTGGTGGTGGTTGTCTCCGGTTCTGATCTCGAACCGGGCGGGTGAGCCGGCAGGCTCGATACGCCGCACCAGACCGGCACCGACACACGCCTCCAGCACGTCGTAAATGGTCTGGGTGGACACCGTGCCCAGTCGGTCCTGGACCGTGCTCGTCACCACGCTCACGCTGGAGTGGGGGAACTCGGCGAGTGCGTCTAGGACGGCGAGCCGCTGCGTCGTGACGCGCAGGCCGGCCCCGCGCAACACGTCCTCGTTCGTCCGAACCACCACCTCGCCAACCTGCTCCTCTTTCTGGAATTAGTCAAGATAATGCGAGATGTTCTGGCGCAGACGAGGGCGGCCTTCATGTCGAGGTGATCGGCGTGCGTGTCGACGCCGGCATCGAGATCGACCGCGTGCGCGGCTTGCTCTCGGCGGTTGGCGTGGTGATCGCGCCCGTCCTTGAACCGGACGCGGAGCTCGCGGGTGCGATGCGGGCGATCGGCGGCGGAGGTCCGCTGTGGTTCGGAGATCACTGCTGCCGGACCGTCACCGTCCGCAGCGATCCGGCGGAAGCGTTGACAGCCGGCCCGGACCGCGACGGTGACACCTCTGACATCGAGGGTGAAGGTCCTAGCGCAGCGGTTCTCGTATCAGCCGCCGGCCATCGCACCGATGACGAGCAATGGTTCCCGTCCGTCTATGACTGGGGTGGGAAGGGTGGCGTCCGGCGGCTCGTGCGAGAGATCTTCTTTGCAGGCGTAGAAGCGTACGAACGCGCGGCGGGCACCGGTTGCCGGGTCGCGCAGGGTGCCGCGTAGTGCGGGGTAGTTTGCCTCGAGTGCGTCGATCACGCCGCGTTGGGTTGGCTGAGCGTCCAGGTGGACCTCACGGTCGCAGGATGCGAGCTGGCGCAGGTGTGCTGGCAGTAGAACGCGGATCGTCACAGCGTCTGTACCTCGACGGACAATACGGCCGGGAGATCACGCACAATCGCGATCCACGAGTCGCCGGAGCTGGCCGAGGCGTAGACCTGCCCACCGGTGGTGCCGAAGTAGACACCGCACTCGTCCAGCGTGTCGACCGCCATCGCGTCGCGCAGCACGTTGACGTAGCAGTTCTCCTGCGGCAGCCCGTCGGTCAGCGCGTCCCACTCGCCGCCGCCGGTGCGGCTGCGGTAGACGCGCAGCCGGCCCTCGGGTGGGTAGTGGTGCGAGTCGCTGGTGATCGGAACGACGTAGACGGTGTCGGGCTCGTGGGCGTGGACGGCGATGGGGAAGCCGAAGTCGCTGGGCAGGTTGCCGCTGATCTCGTGCCAATGCTCGCCGGCGTCGTCGCTGCGCATGACGTCCCAGTGCTTCTGCATGTAGAGCGTGTCTGGACGGTCCGGGTGCATGGCGAGGTTGTGAACGCAGTGACCGACCTCGGCGGCGGGGGAGGGAATGCCCTCTGATAGCAGTCCCTGATTGATCGGTCGCCACGACTGGCCACTGTCCTCGGTCCGGAACACCCCGGCCGCGGAGATCGCCACCGTCAAACGGGCCGGATCGGTCGGGTCGAGCACGATCGTGTGCAGGCACATGCCGCCCGCTCCCGGCTGCCATTGCGGTCCGGAACTGTGCTCGCGCAGTGCCGTCAACTCCTGCCAGGATGTGCCGCCGTCGGTGCTGCGGAACAGTGCGGCGTCCTGGACTCCGGCATACACCAGGTCGCGATCAGCCGGTGATGGTTCCAGGTGCCAGACGCGCGCGAACTCCCACGGGCGCAGCGTTCCGTCATACCACTGGTGCTGACCGGCCGGGGTGGCGTAGCTGAAGTCGTTGCCGACCGCCTGCCAGCTCAGGCCACCGTCGTCCGAGCGCTGGATCACCTGACCGAACCACCCAGTGGATGGTGCGGCCCAGATCCGGTCAGGATCGGCCCGCGACCCCGCCACGTGGTAGACCTCCCACCCGGCGAAGTGTGGGCCGTCGACCTTCCAGTCGCGGCGCTGTTCATCGGAGGTCAATACGAATGCGCCCTTTCGGGTGCCGACCAGAACGCGTACTCCACTCACTGCGCCTCCAAGCCTGCCGACGTTTTCCGCAGGGCATACCCGCACGGTAGAGCTCATCGCCGACAAAGTGCACCCCTGACGAAGCGCACCCTGGCAAAGGTCCGCGTCACTGCCCGGTGGGTACTCCCTGGTTCCCGGAATGAGCGGGATCCGGTACGGCCGATTTCTCACGCGGAACACGGTCGGCGGCACACCGCGGGCATCAGCGTTGTGCTCAGCTATCTGGCTGGCGCTGCGAAGCCGATCGGTCGGCCAGTTGACGCGGCGGTTCCGTACGCGCGGCGCGGCGTGGCCGTGATGTACGTCGTCGTTGCGAGACTGGCTAGATGGCCGGAACGAGCAGGGCGCGGGTGGGTCCTCGCCCTCATCGAGTGGTCAGCACCGGTGCGCGAGTCGGCGCGTGTGGTGCGGTCGGTGTCATTGTGGCGGTCATCCTGGCCCTTGTCGGCGCTGTCAAGTACGCGCCAGCTGTGGGGTGGGATTCTGCGGCCGCGGCGCTGCTCCTGTGGACGTGGCTCACTATCTGGCCGATGGGTGCCGATGACACCGCAGCCCATGCCACCCGGGAGGACCCGACCAGACCGTTGAGCGACATTCTGCTACTGGCAGCGGCCGTCGTCAGCCTCGCCGCGGTCGGCTTCTTCCTGCTGCAGGCGAGTTCGGCAAAGGGTTCGGCTCAGGACGTCCTGGCTGGCGTGGGAGTGGGGACCGTCAGCCTGTCGTGGCTCGTAGTGCACAGCGTGTTCACGTTGCGCTACGCGAAGCTGTACTTCACGGGTGCCGATGGCGGCGTGGACTTCAACCAGTCGACGCCGCCGCGCTACAGCGACTTCGCCTACCTCGCGTTCACGATCGGGATGACGTTTCAGGTCTCGGATACCGATTTGAAGACCCCGACCATTCGGGCCACTGCGCTACGGCAGGCGCTGTTGTCCTACCTGTTCGGTGCGGTCATCCTGGCCACCACGATCAACCTGGTTGCCGGCCTGGCCAGCAGCAGCGGAGGCGGCGGTGGCTAGCCCACTAGCGCCGCCGTCCACCTGGCCACCTCGGGCACCTCGGGCCTGGTGGCGCCGCCCGGACCAGCGGACGCCTGACGAGCAGGCTATACGCGGACGCGGGCGAGGCATGGACGGCCGAAGGGGGGCGACCCCGCCGGGAAGCCGCTAGGACGCGGCCTGCTCGCGGGAGCACCACCAGGTGGTGCGGCCGCCGACCGTGCTGCGCTTCATCGGCGCGCCACAACGGGGACAGCTGGCGTCGGCGTGCCGGAACGCGATGACCGACAGGGTATGGACGCCGCCACCGGCCACAGCCGCGTCGACCGCCCGACGCACCGCCCGCAACAGCCGGTCCACATCGGCGCGAGCGAGTTCGTCGACCGGCCGGGCCGGGTGGATCCGGGCCAGCCACAGCGCCTGGTCGGCCAGCAGGTTGCCGATGCCCGCGATCGCCTGCTGGTCGAGCAGCCGGGCCTTCACCGGGGCCGTCCCGCGTCCGATCATCGCCCGGAACCGGGCCGGGGTGATCTCCCGCGCGTCGGGCCCGAGCGCCTCCACCGGGGGGTCGAGCCGGACCCGCCCGAGCCGGCGCGGGTCGACGAGCAGCAGCGAGCCGCCGTCGGCAAAGGTCAACCCGAACCGGGTGAACCGGTAGTTCCCTGGGGCCCGTCCGCGCTCCCAGTAGTCCCCGCCGTCGATCTCGTGGCCGCGCCCGTCGGCGATCACGATCTTGCCCGACATGCCGAGATGGATGCCCAGCGTCGGGCCGGCCGTGCGCGAGCGTCCCGCGCCCGAGGTGTCGCACCACATGCTCTTTCCGCGCCGGTGG
>JBDTGE010000053.1:0-3392 GCA_039937575.1 Jatrophihabitantaceae bacterium | reverse complement strand
GGCGGTGGTAGAGCAGGGAGGAGTCCGAGGAGAAGCCCTCCTCGCCCATCAGCTCCTCGTAGTAGAGGCCGCCGTCCGGTGCGCGGTGCTGGGTGTGCCGCTTGGGTGGCACCCGGCCACGCGACTGGTAGTACGCCATCAGTGATCCCCCTGGATCGAGCGCGAAGTGAGGGTGTGCTTCCTTCCTAGTCCACTCGCGCCGGTCATGGCGGTCAGGGTTGGTTACGGGACGATCTCAACGCCGGGTGCACCGACTGCTCAGCGCTGGTCCATCGGGACGAACGCCCGCTCGGTCGGCCCGGCGTAGAGCTGACGGGGGCGACCGATCTTCGTCTGCGGATCGTTGATCATCTCGTGCCACTGGGCGATCCAACCCGGCAGTCGCCCGATCGCGAACAGGACGGTGAACATCCGCGTGGGGAAGCCCATCGCCCGGTAGAGCAGGCCGGTGTAGAAGTCCACGTTCGGGTAGAGCTTGCGCTCGATGAAGTACTCCTCCGACAGCGCGATGCCCTCGAGCTCGAGGGCGATGTCCAGCAGTTCATCGCGCTTGCCCAGGCCGGTCAGGATCTCATCGGCCGCCTTCTTCACGATCGCGGCGCGCGGGTCGTAGTTCTTGTAGACGCGGTGCCCGAAGCCCATCAGCTTCACGCCGTCCTGCTTGCTCTTGACCTTCTGCACGAACGCCCGGACGTCGCCTCCGTCGTTGCGGATCTGTTCGAGCATCTCCAGCACCGACTGGTTGGCGCCACCGTGCAGCGGACCGAACAGGGCGCTGATGCCGGCCGAGATCGACGCGAACAGGTTCGCCTGCGACGAGCCGACCAGCCGGACGGTCGAGGTCGAGCAGTTCTGCTCGTGGTCGGCGTGCAGCACGAACAGCATGTCCAGCGCACGCACGATGACCGGGTCGGGCTCGTACGGCTCGGCCGGCAGCCCGAAGGTCATGCGCAGGAAGTTCTCGACGAGACCGAGCGAGTTGTCGGGGTACAGGAACGGTTGGCCGACGGACTTCTTGTAGGCGTAGGCGGCGATCGTCGGCAGCTTGGCGAGCAGCCGGACCGTCGACAGCTCGACCTGGTCCTCGTCGAACGGGTTGTGCGAGTCCTGGTAGAACGTCGACAGCGCCGACACCGCGGACGACAGCACCGGCATCGGGTGGGCATCGCGCGGGAAGCCGTCGAAGAACCGCTTCATGTCCTCGTGCAGCAGCGTGTGCCGCCGGATCTTGTCCTCGAACGCGGTCAGCTGATCCGCGGTCGGCAGCTCGCCGTAGATCAACAGGTAGCTCGTCTCGATGAACGTCGAGCCGGTCGCGAGCTGGTCGATCGGATAACCGCGGTAGCGCAGGATCCCCGCGTCGCCGTCGATGTAAGTGATGTCCGACGAGCAGGACGCGGTGTTGGCGAAGCCGGGGTCGAAGGTGACAAGTCCAGTGCTCGCCAGCAGCTTGCTGATGTCGGCGCCGGCCGAACCCTCCACCGCGGGGCGTATCGGCAGCTGCAGCGGCTCGTTACCAGGGGCGGTGAATACGGCCTCGTCTGACATCGGCAGAGTCCCCTCGTCGTGGCTGATCTCCCGACCCTACTTCGGGCCGTTCCGGCGCCTTCCTTCGGTGCGGCGGGAACAGTCAGCTCTTGGTCAGGTTCTGCAGGCGGACCTGCCCGTGGGCCACTACCCGGTCCTGCTCGTCGATGATCGCGACCTGCCACAACTGCTGGCTGCGTCCGCGATGCAGCGGCGTCGCCGTCGCGACCAGGTGACCGTCGGTGACGGCGCGGAGGAAGTCGGTGTTGTTGTTGACGCCGACAACCTGCCCGCGGTCGCCGAACCAGACCGCCGCCGCGATGCTGGCCGCGGTCTCGATCGCGGTGCAGTAGACCCCGCCGTGGACGATCCCGTACGGCTGATGGAGCGCGGGCGTCACGTCCCACTCGAGGACGACGCGGTCCGGGGTCGCATCGGTCACCGAGAAACCGATGTTCTCGGCGAACGCGCCGAGCCAGGACGTGTCGGGCGACAGCTGCATGTGGAGCTCCTTGTCCGCGGGCTCCACGAACCTTAGGGGACGCGGCTCACAGCACGATCAGGCCGATGGCCACGGCCTGGCAGGCCGCGGCCGCACACACGTACGCGTGGAACACCTCGTGGTAGCCGAACACCGCCGGTCGCGGATCGGGCCGGCGGCGGTGATAGGACACCGCGCCGATCAGGTACAGCACCCCGCCGGCCAGCAGCAGCACGGCGGCCGTGACGCCGACGTTCACCCACACCACCGGGACAGCCAGCCCGGCCAGGACGCCGAGGCCGACGAACACCCCGCCGACCAGCTTCTCCGGGGCGTTCATCCACACCAGGTGCAGCCCGGTCGCGAGCAGGGTCAGGCTCCACAGCACGATCGTGCAGGTGCGCCCGAACCAGCCCGGCGCGGCGACCAGATATGGGGGAGTGGCCGTACCGGCGATGAGAAAGAAGATCATCGCGTGGTCCAGGCGCTGGAGCCGCTGGTTGGCCGACTCGCTCCAGTTGCCGCGGTGGTAGAGCGCACTCGTGCCGAACAGCCCCACGGCCGAGCCGACGTAGACGGCGGACGCGGTGATCGCGTTCGCGCCGTGCGCGCCGACCAGCAGCAGCGTGCCGCAGACCAGGGCCGCCTCGAACCAGAGCAGGTGCATCCAGCCGCGCCAGGCGGGCTTGTCGTAGTAGATCCCGCGGCACGAGTCGTACCGCTGGCCCGGACCAGGCGCCGTGGGTGTCAGCGCGGTTGCACCGTCCATCGTCGGTCCCTTGCCTGCGAAAGCGGATCGCACGAGCCTACCCGCCGAAGACGTGAGCGGAAGGCGACGACGCGACCGGCGCCGGCAGCCGAACCTTGCACCGAGTGCCGCCCGGTCCGCTGTCCAAGTCGATGACTCCCTTGTGGGCGTGGACGATCGCCGCGACGATCGCCAACCCGAGGCCGCTGCTGCCGGTGGTGGAGGAACGCGCGTCGGTGCCATGGGCGAACCGCTCGAACACGCTCGGTCGGAGTTCGGCCGAGATGCCCGGGCCGTCGTCGGAGATCGACAAGGTGATCGCGCCGGACGAGTCGGTCAAGCCGGTCTGGACGGTGGTTCCGGGCGGCGTGTGGACGCGCGCGTTGGCCAGCAGGTTGGCGACGACCTGGTGCAGCGCGTCCCGGTCACCCTCGACCTGGACCGGCTCGGTGGGCAGGTCGAGCTGCCAGCGGTGATCGGGGCCGGCGACCCGGGCATCGCTGACCGCGTCGAGCACGACGCGAGTCAGGTCGACCGGGTCGGCCGCGAGTGGCCGGCCGGAGTCCAGCCGGGCCAGCAGCAACAGGTCCTCGACCAGATGGCCCATCCGCTCGGACTCGGCCGCGATCCGGCTCA
>JBDTGE010000052.1:0-22314 GCA_039937575.1 Jatrophihabitantaceae bacterium | reverse complement strand
TGGGCCTCCTCGAACTCATACTTCGAGGAGGCCCACACCTATTTCAGCACCCGCACGTGGCCACGGGATGGCCGCGCGCCGAACTCGTGGCCGCGACCACAGCACGAAGCGGCGGGGTCAGCTGACCGCGTTGGCCGCGATCACGTCGCGGTACCGGAACGCGGAGTCCTTGGGCGGGGAAGGACCGCTCGGTGCTCACGGGCTCAGACCGTACAGATCGCCGTAGCTGCCGGTCGCCGTCAAGCGCACCTCCTCGCGTCTGGCACAATGACGGGCTGAGTACCGGTCAGAACGCGGACCCTCTCCCCGCCTCTGCCCAGTCCACCTGGACGCGCGACATCCGAGAACCCCACCCGGGCGACGTCGCGTCCGACCCTGATCACAAGTCTGGAGCACCCACACCAGTGGCAACCAAGATCAAGCTCATGCGTCTGGGAAAGATGCGCGAGCCGCACTACCGCATCGTCGTCGCCGACGCTCGCACCAAGCGGGACGGCCGGTCCATCGAGACGATCGGTGAGTACCACCCGAAGAACGACCCGTCCGTGATCCGTGTCGACCGCGATCGGGCCGCCTACTGGCTCGGTGTCGGTGCCCAGCCGACCGAGGCCGTCACGGCGATCTTCAAGGTCACCGGCGACTGGCAGAAGTTCAAGGGCGAGCCCGCCCCGGAGCCGATGAAGCTGGCCGCCCCGAAGGCCGACAAGCGGGCGCTGTTCGACGCCGCGCTGTCCGACGCCGGAGGCGAGCCGGAGACCGCGGCCACCACGCCGAAGAAGCGCCCGGCCAAGGCCGGCAAGCCGGTCGAGGACGCCAAGGCCGCGGAGCCGAAGGCCGAGGAGCCCAAGGCGGACGAGCCCAAGGCCGAGTCGGACGCTCCGGCTGAGGCTGCGGCGGACGCTCCGGCGGAGAGCTGACGTGCTCGAGGAAGCCCTCGAGCACCTGGTGCGGGGCATCGTCGACCATCCGGACGACGTGCAGGTCGACCTGGTCGACAACCGGCGGGGCCAGCGCCTGGAGGTTCGGGTGAACCCCGAGGACCTCGGTCGGGTGATCGGGCGCAACGGCCGCACGGCCAAGGCGCTGCGCCAGGTGATCCACGGTGTCGGCGGCAAGGGCATCCGCGTCGACGTCGTCGACGTCGATCGCCGCTGACCGATGCTGAACGATCCCCGCTCGCACCGACGACGCGATGAGTGCTCGCGCGATGGTCGATGACAGTGAGGTAACGGTCGGGCGAATCGGCCCGCCCCGTGGAGTCCGTGGCCACCTGTTCGTGCTGCCGATGACGGACACCCCGCAGGAGCGCTTCGCGGTGGGCTCGGTTTTGCGCACCGAGCCCGCCGCGGCCGGTCCGCTCACCGTCGTCGAGATGTCGATGTCCGGCGGCAAGCTCGTCGTCCTGTTCGCGGGCGTCGAGAGCCGCGCTGAGGGCGAAGCGCTGCGAGGGACGCACCTGGTGATCGGGTCGGGCGAGCGCCCTCCGATCGAGGACCCCGACGAGTTCTACGACACCGACCTCGTCGGCCTGGCCGCCCGCACCGTCACCGGAACCGTGCTCGGCCCGGTGCGCGAGGTGGTGCACGCCGGTGGTGCGGACTACCTCGTCCTGGAAGTCGACGGCGTCGAGCGGCTGGTCCCGTTCGTGTCGGCGATGGTCCCGACGGTCGACCTGGCCGGCGGCTTCGTCGAGATCGACCCGCCCGAGGGCCTGTTCGACCTATGAGCACCCCGTTGCGCCGACTCCCGCCGGACCGGCCGGACATCGATCTCCGATGAGGCTGGACGTCGTCACGATCTTTCCCGATTACCTTGCGCCACTCGGGCAGTCCCTGCTGGGCAAGGCGATCGCGCGCGGACAGGTCCAGGCCTCCGTGCACGACCTGCGGCGCTGGACCGACGACGTCCATCGGACGGTCGACGACTCGCCGTACGGCGGTGGTCCCGGAATGGTGATGCTGCCCGAACCGTGGGGCCGGGCGCTGGACGAGCTCGCCCCGCCCGACGCGCCCGAGCAGCCCCGGCTGATCGTGCCCACGCCGGCGGGCCGGCCGTTCACCCAGGACCTCGCCGCCGAGCTCGCGGGCGAGCCGTGGCTGATGTTCGCCTGCGGGCGTTACGAGGGAATCGATGCCCGGGTCGTCGACTACGCCGCCCAGCGGATGCCGGTGGACGAGCTGTCGCTCGGGGACTACGTGTTGTCCGGCGGCGAGGTCGCCGTCCTGGTGATCTGTGAGGCCGTGTCCCGACTGCTTCCCGGGGTGTTGGGCAATGCCGAGTCGGCCGTCGACGACTCGTTCGCCGCGGGTCCGGCCGGGTTGCTCGAGGCGCCGTCCTACACCAAGCCGGCCTCCTGGCGCGGCCTGGACGTCCCGCCCGTGCTGCTGTCCGGCAACGACGCCGAGATCGCCCGCTGGCGCTCCGAGCGCTCGCGGGAACGCACGGCCGAACGCCGTCCGGATCTGCTCGGGTGAGACGACGCCTCACCGCGTGCCGACCGTACGTCCAGGCACCTAGGACAGCACAGCCAGTATGTGTGTGCCGACCGTAGGTCCAGGCACTTAGGGCAAGCATCGAGTGTGCCGACCGTAGGTCCAGGCACTTAGGACAGCACAGTTTCGGTTGGGTCACGCGGTGTGGCATCATCGTGGGGTTGCCCGCTGAACGAGCACGCGCGGGAATCTGAGACATGTTGGCCGGCCCAACTCCGCCTGCCCGCCCGAGATGACCTGAAGGAAGCGAAGCCGAGATGAACACCCTCGACACCCTGGACAACGAGTCGCTGCGCGATGATGTGCCCGACTTCCGTCCCGGCGACACGCTGAAGGTGCACGTGCGAGTCATCGAGGGCAGCCGCTCGCGCGTCCAGGTTTTCCAGGGCTCGGTCATCCGGCGCCAGGGCGGTGGCGTCCGCGAGAGCTTCACCGTCCGCAAGGAGAGCTACGGCGTCGGTGTCGAGCGGACGTTTCCGGTGCACACCCCGGTCATCGAGAAGATCGAGGTCGTGACCCGCGGCGATGTCCGGCGCGCCAAGCTTTACTACCTGCGTGATCTTCGCGGCAAGAAGGCGAAGATCAAGGAGAAGCGCGACAACGTCGCCCGCTGACGCCTCGACAGCAGGCGCATGCGCATCTCAGCCCGGCTGCCCGAACGGCACTCGGCGTCGTCGCGGGGACTCTGAATGACTGACGACGGTCCTCCGGAGGAGTTCGAGTCGATCCACGCCGCGTCCGACGATGAGCTCGCCGATCATCTCGCGTTCGACGACGCGCTCGAGAACGATGGCACCGGCGACCACCAGCCCGCATCGCCGTCGCCGGCCCCGCCGGCCGACGGTCCGCGGCACTCGCACCGCCGCTCGGCCTCGCCGAATGACAACCTCCGCACGCCGGCCGAACCAACGCCGGCCGACTCCGCCACCGGTCCGGTCGCGTCCGAGCCGCGGAGGCGCGCGCTAGGCCGGCGGGACCGTCGCAAGGGCAAGAAGCGCAAGAAGGCCCCGTGGTGGGAGTTGCCGGCGCTCGCTCTGTTCGCCGTCCTGATCGCGATCCTGGTCAAGACGTTCGTCGTCCAGCCGTTCTACATCCCGTCGCAGTCGATGGAGAAGACGCTGCACGGCTGTCCCGGCTGCTCGGGCGACCGGATCCTGGTGAACAAGCCGATCTACGACCTCCGCGACCCGCACCCGGGCGACATCGTGGTGTTCCATGCGCCCGATGGATGGGACGACGAACCGGCTGTGAAGGTGCCGAGCAACCCGATCGCCAAGGCGGTCCGGGGCTTCGGTCAGTTGGTCGGGTTCGTCCCGCCCGACGATCTGGTGCTGGTCAAGCGGGTCATCGCGGTCGGCGGGCAGACGGTGAAGGGTGATGCGAGCGGTCACGTGCTGATCAGCCAGAACGGCGACGCCGGGCCGTGGCGCACGCTCAACGAGCCGTACGTCTACGAGGACGGCACCGATTCGCACGCCCAGTTCGGGCCGGTCACGGTGCCGCCCGGCCGGCTTTGGGTGATGGGTGATCACCGCAATGACTCGGCCGACTCCCGCTTTCATTGCGACGCTTCGGGCAGCGGCTCGAACGACGGTCCCGACTGCGACGCGAAGTCGGCCACCGTCCCGATCAGCAAGGTGATCGGCAAGGCAGCGGTCATCGCCTGGCCGCCGTCACGCTGGCGGACCCTGGGCACGCCGTCGACCTTCGAACACGCTGCGCTGGCCACCGGCGGCGCCGTTCCGGCCGCCGGTTCGATGGCGCTGACCCTTCCGCTCTGGTTCGTCCGCCGCCGGCGGCGGCGCCGGCCACGGTCGTGAGCGCCCCGCGTGCCCGCGTCGGCGTCCTCGGCCGCGTGACGCCGGACGGGTAATCTCGGCCCGGTCATGCCCCAGCGTCGTCGTAGTCCCCTGCTGTTCGACCCGCCGCGCCTACTGGTGCGCCGGGAGGTCGGCCTGAGCGCGTACGAGGCGGTCCTGGCCCGGGCCGGGTTCGCTCGTGTCGCCGGGGCCGACGAGGCGGGCCGGGGTGCGTGTGCCGGGCCGCTGGTCGTTGCCGCCTGCATCCTCCCGCGCGGCCGGCGCGGGGAGATCGACGGATTGACGGACTCCAAGCTGGTCAGCGCCGCGGTCCGGGAGCGGCTGTACGGCGAGGTCACGAAGCGGGCGCTGGCGTACTCGATCGTCGTCGTCCCGGCCGCGGAGATCGACGCGTTCGGCCTGCACGTCGCGAACCTGGCCGGCATGCGGCGCGCGTTGTCGACGCTCACGGCGTCACCGGACTACGCGCTCACCGACGGGTTCCCTGTGCCCGGGGTCGGCGTGCCGGCCACAGCGGTGTGGAAGGGCGATGCGACCGTGGCCTGCATCGCCGCCGCGTCCATCCTGGCCAAGGTGACCCGGGACCGGATCATGACCGAGCTGCACGAGCAGTGGCCCGAGTACGACTTCGCCCGCCACAAGGGTTACGTCACGGCCGCTCACGCCGCGGCCCTGCACGAGCACGGCCCGTGCGAGGAACACCGGCGCCGGTACGTCAATGTCCGCCGTGCGATGCGCGGCGAGCCGGTGATGGGCGACAATGAACCCTCCGACGTCGCGTTGAGCTTGGAGAGTGTGTGAGAACCGGAAGCAAGCTACTCACCGCCGTGCGGGCCAGGTCAATGGTTGCGCAGGGATCGGCATGAGTGCCGGAAGCAAGCTACTCACCGCCGTGCGGGCCGGGTCAACGGTCGCGGAGGGATCGGCATGAGCACCGAGGATCTCGAGAACTATGAGACCGAGATGGAGCTGCAGCTCTATCGCGAGTACAAGGACATCGCCGCCCAGTTCAGCTACGTCGTGGAGACCGAGCGCCGCTTCTACCTGACCAACGAGGTCGAGCTGACACCACGAAACGCCGACGGCGAGGTGTACTTCGAGGTCGCCATGCGCGACGCGTGGGTGTGGGATATGTACCGTCCGGCGCGATTCGTGAAGACGGTGCGCGTCCTGACCTTCAAGGACGTCAACATCGAGGAGCTCGACAAGCCCGACCTGGAGCTGCCCGGCGGCAAGAGCGGGTTCGGAACCTAACGCGTTTTTCCCGTCCACAAGTGGGGGTTTATCCACAGCCCGCGCTCGCGCGTGCGGTCAGGTCGGTGGTCCGGGCCAGGGTGGCCGCATGCGGAAAAAGGATCTGGTCGGGCGCTTCGGCGAGGACCTCGCGGCACGCCATCTCACCAGCGCCGGGTTGCAGGTGCTGGACCGGAACTGGCGCTGCTCGGAGGGCGAGCTGGACATCGTCGCGCGCGAGGGCACCGTGCTGGCGTTCATCGAGGTTAAGACGCGCTCCACGCTCGCGTTCGGCGATCCGGCCGAGGCGGTGCACGCGGTCAAGGCGGCGCGGATACACCGGCTCGCGGTGCGCTGGCTCGAGCAGAACCGCGCCTCGATCGGCTGGCCCGAGCTGCGCTTCGACGTGGTCTCGATCGTCCGGCTGGCGCCGGGCGGGCCGGCGGTGCGGCATCTACGCGGTGCGTTCTGATGCTGGCCAAGACCTTTGCTCTGGCGCTCACCGGGGTCGCGGGGGAGTTGGTCGAGATCGAGGCCGACGTGTCCGGCGGCATACCGGGGTTGTCCTTCACCGGCCTGGCCGACACCTCCGTGGTCGAGTCCCGCGATCGCATCCGGGCGGCGATGGTCAACTCGGGGGTGGGCTGGCCGAACCGCAAGATCACGCTGGCCCTGCTGCCGGCGGACGTGCGCAAGGTGGGTTCGCGCTTCGACCTGGCGATGGCGGTCGCGCTGCTGGCCGCGGCCGGCGAAGTGCCGGCCGACGGTCTGGCGGACACCGCGTGGCTGGCCGAGCTGGGGCTGGACGGGCGGCTACGCCCGGTGCGCGGCGTGCTGCCGTCGATCCTCGCGGCGCGGCGCGCGGGCGTGGGCCGGGTGATCGTCAGCCGGGGGAACGCGGCCGAGGCGGCGCTCGTCAGCGGTGTCCAGGTGCGGGCCGCGCGCGATCTCAAGCAGGTGCTCGACTGGCTACGGGGCGTGGGCAGCCAGCCGCCGCTGGTCGAGGTCGACCCGGACGAGCCCGAGAGCGACCCGACGGGCGATCTGGCCGACGTAGCCGGTCAGTCGCCGGCCAAGCGCGCGTTGGAGGTCAGCGCGGCGGGCAACCATCACCTCTACCTGGTCGGCGCTCCCGGTGCCGGCAAGACGATGCTCGCCGAACGGCTGCCCGGACTGTTGCCCGCGCTGGACGACGACGCGGCCCTGGCGGTCACCGCCGTGCACTCGGTCGCCGGTCACCTGCTGCAGCGGCCGCGCCTGGTGCGCCAGGCTCCGCTCCAGGCGCCGCACCACACCGCCTCGGTGGCGGCGCTGGTCGGCGGGGGCTCGCACCTGGCGCGGCCGGGCGCGATTTCGCTGGCGCACAACGGCGTGCTCTTCCTGGACGAGGCGCCGGAGTTCTCACCCCGAGCGCTGGACGCGCTGCGTCAACCGTTGGAGAGCGGCCTGGTCGTGCTGCATCGCGGGGGCGGCGTCGTCAGCTATCCAGCCCGGTTCCTGCTCGTCCTCGCGGCCAACCCGTGCCCGTGCGGCAGCCGGGCGCGTGAGTGCAGCTGCGCGCCTCAGGCCCGGCGGCGCTACCAGCAACGCCTGTCCGGGCCGTTGCTGGACCGGATCGACGTCCGGGTCCAGGTCGATCCGGTGCCCCACGCGGACCTGTTCGGGAGCGCGTCCGACCGGGAGTCGAGCGCGGCCGTGGCCACCCGGGTCGCCGTCGCGCGGGCGGCGGCGCGGGAACGTTGGCGGGCGACGCCGTGGAAGCTGAACGGGTCCGTGCCGGGGTCGGCGTTGCGGGCGGCGCCCTGGGCGTTGCCGAACCGCGTCCTGGCGCCGGCCGAGGCGTACCTGCGGCGGGGCGACATCAGCGCCCGGGGGTTCGACCGGATCCTGCGAATGGCGTGGACGCTCGCCGATCTCGCCGGTCACACCGTCCCGGATGCCGGCGACGTCGGGGTGGCGTTGTTCTTCCGGACCGGGCGCAGTGACTCGTGGGCGGCGTGAGTGTGAGCGGCGCGAGCGTGAGCGAGGTCGGTGCCGACGTGCTGCTCGCCCGAGCGTACCTGAGCCGGGTGAGTGAGCCGGCCAACATCCCGGTCTGGGATCTGGTCCGCCGGGTCGGTCCGGTTGCGGCGGTGGCGGCGATCCGCGACGGCTCGGCGGGCCGGTCCGTCATCGCTGCGACGGCGGCGCGGCGCGACAGCGGCGATCCGTTCGCTGATCTGGACGCGGCCGACCGGTCGGGCGTTCGGCTGGTGGTGCCGGAGTCGGCGCAGTGGCCGCACTTCGCGTTCGCTGCTCTGGAACGGACCGGGCAGACGCGAGCGGCCGAGTACCAGGCCGGTCGGCACACGCACAGCGAGTCCGGTGAACCGATCCCGCCACTGGCTCTCTGGGTGCGCGGCCCGGCCGAGCTGGCATCGGTCGGGGTGCGGTCGGTCGGCATCGTCGGCTCGAGGGCGGCGACGTCGTACGGCGAGAGCGTCACGGCCGACCTCGCGTACGGGCTGGCCCGCCGCGAGGTCGTCGTCGTGTCCGGCGGCGCGTACGGCATCGACGCGGCGGCTCATCGAGCCGCTCTGGTCGCGGACGGGACAACGGTGCTGGTGTCGGCCGGCGGCCTGGACCGGCCGTACCCGCCCGGCAACGCCGCCCTGTTCGAGCGGGTCGCGGACACCGGCCTGCTCGTCTCGGAGAGCCCGCCGGGCTGCGCTCCCCAGCGCCGTCGGTTCCTGACCCGCAACCGCCTCATCGCTGCCCTGTCGACCGGAGTGGTCGTGGTCGAGGCGGCCAGCCGGTCCGGAGCCTCGAACACGGCCAAGCACGCGGTCGTCCTGCAGCGTCCGCTGATGGCCGTCCCGGGGCCGGTGACCTCAGCGATGTCGGCCGGGTGCCACAACCTGATCCGCGACCAGCAGGCCTTGCTGGTCGGCACGGTCGACGATGTGCTCGCAGTCGTGGGCAGCATCGGTGAGGGGATCGATCTCGGTGCCTCGGACGAGCCGAAGGTGGCCGAGGGGGACGTGCGGGCCGAGCTCGATCGGCTCGATCCCCTTGGGCGGCGCGTGTTCGACGGGCTGTTCGCGCGCCGGTTCGCCCGGCCGGACGAGATCGCCGTCCGGGGCGGGGTGTCGCCGCTCGAGGTGATCCGAGCTCTGCCGACGCTCGAACTGGCCGGCCTTATCGAGTCGAGCGATGGCGGCTACCGCATCGCCGGACGGTTACGAGCAAAGCCGGCCTGAGCCATCCCGATGACCGCCAGCGTGCGCCGGGGCCGAGTGCATGCCGCGGGAACGCGGCGGCCGAGGGCGGTCCCGGTAGGGCATACGGCACGATCATGCCGCAACTACTCCGGCGCGCAGACCCATCTGATGCCGGTTAATTACCTGCCGGAAACCCAAGCCTGACCTACCGGCAACAGCATCAGCGAATGCTCAACAGGCATGAGGCCGAACCGGACACAGTCAGCCGCCCCCGTCACCCTGATCACCGCCCAACTGACGGCCGGGAGCCAGGTGCCACCCGCCGATGCGCCGGCACCTCATCGCCCTCGTCGCCAGCTGACCTCGCTCGACGCCCAGTTCCTCAACGCCGAGACGGCGCGAACTCCCACGCACATCGGGTTGCTGACCGTGCTCGATCCCAGCACTGCCCCGGGCGGTCGCGTCAGCCTCGAGTCGGTGCGCGCACTGATCGCCGCCCGCCTGCACCTGGTCGACGCGCTGCGCTGGCGGCTGCACCCGGTGCCGCTCGGGCTGGACCTGCCGTACTGGTTCGACGCCGGCCAACTCGATCTCACCCGGCACGTCCAGCAGGTGTACCTGCCGATGCCCGGTACCGACGCGCAACTGGGCGAGCAGGTCGCCCAGCTGGCCGAGGCGCCGCTGCCTCGCGACAAGCCGCTGTGGGAGTGCTACCTGATCCACGGCCTCCGGGGCGGCGGCCAGGCGCTCTACACCAAGGTGCATCACGCGGTGGTCGACGGCGTCTCCGGGGCCGAGGTGATCGCCGTGATCTTCGACCTGGCCGCCCAGCCCCGCCCGGTCGACCCACCGGACGCCCCGCCGGCCGGCGAGCGGCCGCCCGGCCCGGTCGAGATGACCCGGCGAGCGCTCAATCGCTCCGCTCGGCTGCCGGTCCGGCTGGCGCGGGCGGCGCCATCGACGCTGCCCCACCTGCTCGCGCTGGCGCGCGCGGCCGGCTCGCCGTGGACCCCGTTCAACGAACCGCTGACCGCCAACCGGTCGTTCGCGTTCGCCTCCGTGCCACTCGCGGACGTCAAACAGGTCAAGCACGCGCACGGCTGCACCGTCAACGACGTGGTGATGGCCGTATGCACGACGGCCTTGCGCCACTGGCTGATCGATCACGATGCCCTGCCCACCGACCCGGTGATCGCGTCCATCCCCGTCTCGGTGCGCACCGAGGAGCAGTTCGGCACGGCGGGCAACCAGATCTCGTTCATGCTCGCCGCGCTCCCGACCGACCTGGCCGACCCGCAGCAGCGGCTGCGGACGGTGACCGCCTCGATGGCGGCCGCGAAGAAGCGGTTCGCGGCCGCGCCGCCGCGCCTGTTACACGACGGCAGCGAGCTGATCCCGCAGTTCCTGCACGGACTGGCCTCTCGCGTCTTGCTCAAGGCCGCGACGCTCGGCGCACCGCCGGTCAACCTGTTCGTCTCGAACGTGCCCGGGCCGCAGGTCCCGCTCTACGCCGCGGGCGCCCGGGTCATCGCGAACTACCCGGTGTCGGTGGTCAGCGAGATCGGCGGCGGCATCAACATCACCGCTATGTCGTACGACGGCCGGCTCGACTTCGGCGTCATCGCCTGCCGGGATGCGGTGCCGGACGTGTGGGACCTGGCCGAGCACCTGCACCGGGCGCTCGCCGAGCTGACCGACTTCGAGACCGCCGGACTGTCCGACCTCGCGCGTGAACGCTCCCGCGTGGTGGCTTGACCCGCCCGGCCCGAACGCGCACGGTCCTAGCATGGCCGCGCCCCAGCGAGTGGATCTCGTCTCGCTACGCGGCACCCTGCCGCCGGCGCTGGGCGAGGCGGTCGACGCGTTCGAGCGGCACCTACGGCTCGAACTGAACCGTTCCGCGCACACGGTCCGCGCCTACCTCGGTGACGTTGTCGGCCTGCTCGACCACCTGGCCAAGCTGGGCGGCCGCCGTGTGGGCGATCTCGATCTCGCGACGTTGCGCGGCTGGCTAGCGATCCAGCGCAACGCCGGAGCGGCCCGCACCACGCTGGCCCGGCGATCGGCCGCCCTGCGCACGTTCAGCGCGTGGGCCAATCGGGCCGGGCTGGCCGACACCGATCCCGGTCAGCTGCTGTCCAGCCCGCGCGCGCACCGCACGTTGCCGCCGATCCTGCACGTCGACGAGGCCACGGCGGTCATGCTGGCTGATGCGGACGACCCGACGCCGCTGGGCCGGCGGGACCGGCTGATCGTGGAGCTGCTGTACGCGACCGGAGCCCGGGTGTCCGAGCTGACCGGACTGGACGTCGATGACGTCGACCGCGCGCGGCGGGTACTCCGCGTCCTGGGCAAGGGCGCCAAGCAGCGAACCGTCCCGTACGGGCTGCCCGCCGAACGGGCCTTGGACGACTGGTTGACGCTCGGTCGGCCCGAACTCGTCGGAGCGGGCAGTGGCGCCGCACTGTTGCTCGGCGCTCGCGGCGGCCGGATCGATCCGCGCACGGTGCGCACGGTCGTCCACCATCGCGTTGCGGCCGTACCGGGCGCACCCGATCTCGGCCCGCACGGGCTGCGGCACTCGGCGGCCACGCACCTGCTCGACGGTGGTGCCGACCTGCGCACGGTGCAGGAACTGCTCGGTCACGCCAGCCTGGCGACGACCCAGATCTACACGCACGTCTCGGTCGAACGGCTCCGCCAGGTCTACGGCCAGGCCCACCCGCGCGCCTGATCCGCCCCGGCCCGGATGTTGCCGGAGTGACCGGGCTGCCGGTCCGGTCCACGGCAGGAGCCGCACCGGGCCGAGCGGGCTCAGCAGGCTGAGCGGGTCGAAGTAGACGCCCGCGCGTCTGGCTCCCCAGTGCAGGCACCGGTCCGGCGCGCAGGACCCGTGCGTGCCGTGCGCCTGCCCGATCGGCTGCCCCCGGGCGACCGGCGCGCCGGCGTGGAGCGACGGTGCTACCGGCTCGTACTCGGTGCTCACACCGTCCGGGTGGACGATGACCACGACCCCGCGCCCCGCCACGAGAGCGGCGAAGGCGACCTGCCCGTCGGCGGCGGCCCGCACCACTGCCCTGGGCGCGACCGCCAGGTCCACGCCGCGATGCCCGGCCGCCCACGGGGTCGGCGGCGGCTCGAACCGGCGCACGAGCGCCACGGGCCGGACCGGCGCCGAGTACCGGCCGGCGGTCCCGCCCGGCGCGGCGGACGTCCCGGTCCGCGAGATCGCCGGCCCGCCGCCCGCCCCAGGTCCGCCTCCGACCAGCAGCGCCATCACGGCACACACCGCAGCCACTCGGATCATCGGACCACCGTGCCCGCACTGCGCGCCGCGCGGGAACCGCGAGCTCGATCTGTGGACAACCGCCCGGTTCGTCCACAGCCGCCGATCCACAGCATCCGCGGCCGGACAGATAGGGACTTCTCCCGATGCGTCGCCCCACCTCAGCCGGGCACCGTCGTACTCGAAGCCACCCGAGCGCGGATACCGCGGAACTGGAGCACGTCATGACCGATCTGAGCAGCCAGAACCTGGACGTCGTCGCCGCCGAGGTCGCCTACCGGCACCGTGTCAGCAACGCCACGGACCGCCGTGAGTTGAACCGTGGACATCGCTGGGTGCGGCTCTATCGCAAGAGCGGCGGACGATCGGCCTGAGTGCATCGACCGATGTCGGCGGAACGGACGAAGATGGCGGGGTGCCCCGCTCCGTGACCGCTCTCGTCGGCCGTTCGGCCGAACTCGGCGCCCTGGTCGCGGCGGTGCAGAACGCGCAGAGCGGAACGGCCTCGGTCGTCGTGCTCGACGGCGACGCCGGCGTCGGCAAGACCCGGGTGCTGGCCGAGCTGATCGCCCAAGCCCGAACGCGCGGCGCATTACCCCTGATCGGCCACTGCGTCGATCTGGGTGACGCGCCGCCGCCGTACATGGCGTTCACCGAGGCGTTCGCCCGTCTGGCCGCTCAGCAGCCCGACGTCGTCGCCGGGTTGCGCTCGTCCTTCCCCGCGCTCGGCCGGCTGCTGCCGCGCGGCGGGGAGGACCCGTACCCGGCCGGTGAGCGGGTCGATCGGGGCGAGCTGTTCGAGGCGGTCCTCAACGCGATCGGTGCCCTGGCCACGCAGCAGCCGGTGCTGTTCATCGTCGAGGACCTGCACTGGGCCGATCAGGCGACGCGGGACCTGCTCGGCTTCATGTTCACCCGGCTGCGCGAGGAGCCGGTGTCGGTGATCGTGAGCTATCGCAGCGACGACCTGTACCGCCGCCATCCACTGCGCCCGACGCTCGCCCAGTGGTCGCGGCTGCCGAACGTCGAGCGGGTGCACCTGGACCCACTGACGTCCGATGACGTGCGCTCGCTGGTCCGGGCGATCCACGCCGGGCCGATTCCCGAGGCCGAGATCGGCAGCATCGTCACCCGGGCTGACGGCAACGCCTTCTTCGCCGAGGAACTGGTCGCGGCGAGCGACCAGTACAGCGACGCCGGGCAGCTCCCGTGGCAGCTCGCGGACGTCCTGCTGGTGCGACTGGATCGGCTGGGCGACGACGCGCGCGAGGTCGTCCGGGTTGCCGCGGTCGGCGGGCGTCGAGTGGGGCACGAGCTCCTCACCGAAGTCGTCGACCTGTCGCCACCGGCACTCGAGGCCGCGCTCCGTGAGGCCGTCGACGCGCACATCCTCGAACCCACCGCCAGCGGCCGGGGTTACACGTTCCGGCACGCGCTGCTCGGCGAGGCGGTGTACGACGACCTGCTGCCCGGCGAGCGGGTCCGCTTTCACGCCGGTTACGCCCGGGCCATCGCCGACGGCCCGGGCCGGCACACGGCTGAGCTGGCCCGTCATGCGAAGGCCTCGCACGATCTGCCCACCGCGTACACGGCCAGCCTCCGCGCGGGTGAGGAGGCGATGTCCATGGCTGCGCCCCAGGAGGCCCTGCAGCACTTCGAGACCGCGCTGGAGATCGGTCCCCAGCTGGCCGCGCCGCCGGATGACCCCGCGCCGTTGATGCTCGCGCTCGTCGACGCGGCCGTGGCCGCCGGAGGTTCCTTCCGCGCCCTGCGCATCGCCCGCGCGACGCTGGCCGCGCTGCCGGACGACGCCTCGGACAGCACGCGGGCCCGGCTGCTGTACGCGGTCGCCTTCGCCGGGGTCGTGGGGGAGGTCGACGTCGCGATGGTGCACGGTACGGCCGAGGCGCTGCGCATGACCCCGGCCGATCCGCCGTCCCGCTTCCGCGCGCACCTGGCCGCCCTGCACGCTCGGCTGAATCTGATCACGGGCCGCGAGGTCGACGCCGAGCGCTGGGCGCAGGAAGCCGTCGCCCTGGCCGTGGCCCTGGGCCGGCCCGGCGCCTCGGCCGACGCCGAGACGACGCTGGCCATGCTGGCCCGGCGTGCCGACCATCCCGAGGAGGTTGCGGACCGGCTGCGGGCGGTGGCCGAGGAAGCCCAACAGACCGGTGAGACCGCGGCCGAGCTGCGCAGCCGCTACAACCTGGGCAGCCTGTACTGGGAGCACGGCGCGCTCGCCGAGTCGCAGCAGGCCTACGAGCTGGTCTGGCGCCGCGCTCGTGAGCTCGGCCGGCCCTGGGCGGCGTTCGGGTTGGATGCGCGGGGCATGACCGGGCTCGTGCAGTACACGCGCGGCGACTGGGACGGTGCGCTGCGCACCCTGGACATCAGCGGCGAGTCGCCGACCGCGCTGGCCGAAGCGCTGTACGCGTCGGCGGTGATCGAGATCCGGGTCGGCCGCGGCGACTCCGCGGCCGAGGTTGCCTTCGGCGACCTGCGGCCGTGGTGGGAGCGCGAGGGCCGGATCGCGCTGAACTCGGTCGTCGCCGCACTGGAGCTGTACGAGCAGGACGCCCGGGTCGACGCGGCGCTCGCCCTGCTGGACAACGGCGTGGAGCTGCTGTCCAAGTTGTGGCAGGACACCTGGTTCCTCGCCCGCATCCGGCTGTCGTCGCTGGCCGTCGCCGTGGTCGCGGCGGCGATCGCCGGTACCCCGGACTCGGCGCGGGCGGCCCTGGTCGAGCGGGCCCGTCCCCTCGTCGAGGACGGCCGCACCAGTGCCGAGAAGGGCGTGCCGCAGGGGCGCCGCCTCGGGCTCGAAGCGGTCGCCTGGCAGGCTCGACTGGAGGCCGAGTGGGCCCGGCTGCGGTGGCTGGCCGGCGTGCAGGCGCCGGACGTGGACGAGCACATCGACGTCTGGCAGGCCGCCGTGGACGGCTTCGGATTCGGCAACGTCGTCGAGCAGGCGCGGTCCCGGGCCCGGCTCGCAGCCGTCCTACGTGCCGCCGGACGTGGGCCCGAGGCGGCCGAGCAGGCGAGGCTGGCCCGAGAGGTGGCGCGACGGCTCAGGGCCACCCCGCTGCTCGAAGAGATCCGCGCGCTAGGCCTGTCCTCGTCGGTGCGCCAGGGCACCGGCGTGCCCAGCGCGTTGACCGACCGCGAGCGCGAGGTGCTGGCCCTGCTCGTCGACGGCCGGACGAACCGACAGATCGCGCAGCGGCTGTACATCAGCGAGAAGACAGTCAGCGTGCACGTGTCGAACATCCTGGCCAAGCTCAAGGTCCGCAGCCGCAACGAGGCGGCGGCGCTCGCGCGGCGCGACGGCCTGCTCGCCTAGCGCATCGATCTACTCGCCCAGCACCCGTCGTGCGATCGCGTCGGCCAGCGTGTCGGCCGCCTCGTCCGGCAGCCAGTGGCCCGCCCCGTCCAGCGCGAGGAACTCGTACGGGCCGTCGACGTACGCGCTGGTGCGCTCGGCGGCGGCCGGCCCGAAGGCCATGTCCTGGCTGCCCCAGATGTAGGTCGTCGGGACACTCACGCGGGGCAGGCCGGCGGCATCCTCGCGCGACATTGCGCGGTACCAGTTGACCGCGGCGCGCAGCACGCCGGGCTGGGCGAAGAACGCGACGTCCTCCTCGACCCGTTCGGTGGCGACCGCGTCGCCGAACAGCGCCCGCAGTGCGGCTGCGTCGTCGGCCAGCAACGCGGCCTCGGACCCGGGCCGGCGCAGGGCCAGGATGTACCCGAACCGCTCGCGCTGGGCCGCATCCGCGGCGAGGACCTCGTTGAGCGCCAGCTGGTTCGGCGTCGAGACGGCGGTCCACGTCCGGACCAGGTCGGGGTAGCGGGCCGCCACCTGCCAGCCCACGACGCCTCCCCAGTCGTGCCCGACCAGGTCGACCGACCCGCCCAGCGCGCCGATCAGGGCGACCACGTCCGCGCCGAGATGGGGCAGCGCATAATCGGGCACCTCGGTCGGCCGCGCTCCGGGGGAGTAGCCCCGCTGGTCGATGGCGACGGCGCGCAGCCCGGCCTCGGCCAACCGCTCGGCCACCCGGGACCAGGACGTTGCCCGTTGCGGGAACCCGTGCAGCAGCAGCACGGTTCGCCCGGTCGGCGGACCCCATTGGAGCCCGCTGAACTCCAGCCCGTTGGCGGGCAGGGTCAGGGTGCGCAGCTCCTCGGCCATACCAGCAGGCTAGCCGCGGGGCCGGTGGTCCGAGCCCCCGCGGCGACGGGCTAGACTTGGAGGTGCAGCTCGTGTGAACGGGCTGACTTCGCGTGCCTTCCCTCCGGTCTCACTTCGGCGGGTGGCGGCCGATCTCGGTCCATCCGCGGTTCTCACGAACTGGGGATGGCGACTGGCCGCGACACCGGGCACCAGGGCAGGCGCTCCTCCCGGACCGCCGGCAACAACCGAGGCCGCACGCCGCGGGTGAGACCTGCGCGTGCACGAAAAGAACGAGGAGGACGACCGGCATGGCCGTCGTCACCATGAAGGAAATGCTCGAGTCCGGCGTGCACTTCGGGCATCAGACCCGCCGCTGGAACCCGAAGATGAAGCGATTCATCCTGACCGAGCGCAACGGGCTGTACATCATCGACCTGCACCAGACGCTGTCCTACGTCGACCGCGCCTACGAGTTCGTCAAGGAGACGGTCGCCCACGGCGGCACCGTCCTGTTCATCGGGACGAAGAAGCAGGCCCAGGGCTCGATCGCCGAGCAGGCCACCCGCGTCGGAATGCCGTACGTCAACCAACGTTGGCTCGGCGGCATGCTCACCAACTTCCAGACCGTCTTCAAGCGGCTGCAGCGACTGAAGGACCTCGAGGCCATGCAGCAGGCCGACTGGGAAGGCACCACGACCAAGAAGGAGCAGCTGCTCCTGACGCGCGAGATGACCAAGCTCGAGCGCACGCTCGGCGGCATCCGCGAGATGAGCCGCGTGCCCAGCGCCGTGTGGATCGTGGACACCAAGAAGGAGCACATCGCCGTCGGCGAGGCCCACAAGCTGGGTATCCCGGTCATCGCGATACTCGACACGAACTGCGACCCCGACGAGGTCGACTATAAGATCCCGGGCAACGACGACGCCATCCGTAGCGCCGCCCTGCTGACCCGGGTGATCGCCGATGCCGTGGCCGAGGGCCTGGTCGCCCGGGCCAACGCGGCCGCCAACGCCGGCCGCGACGAGAAGCCGGACTCGATCGCCAGCGGTGGCCAGCTCGCTGCCGACGAGCCGATGCCCGAGTGGGAGCAGGAGCTGCTCAAGCCGTCCGGTTCGGGTGAAGCCCCGGCTGCACCTGCGCCGGCCGAAGCTCCGGTCGCCGAAGCCCCTGCGGTCCAAGCGCCTGCTGCCGAAGCCTCTGCGGTCGAGGCAACGCCCGCTGCCGCCCCGGCCCCGGAGGCTCCGCCGGCCGAAGCCCCGGCCGCCGCGCCCTCCGCTTGACCTGACCGCGAGACACCGACGACGCGAAGGACACACGATATAGCTATGGCGACCTACACCGCCGCTGATGTGAAGAAGCTCCGCGACGCCACGGGCGCCGGGATGATGGACTGCAAGAAGGCGCTGGACGAGGCGGACGGCGACTTCGACCAGGCGCTCGAGGTGCTGCGGGTGAAGGGCGAGGCCAAGGCCCTCAAGCGCGGAGCCGAGCGCGAGGCGTCCAACGGCCTGGTTGCCGCGGCCGAGGGCGCGATGATCGAACTCACGTCCGAGACTGACTTCGTGGCCAAGAACGAGCAGTTCCAGACTCTGGCGAACGACATCGTCGCGCACTTCGCCGGCTCGTCGGCGACCGACGCCGACTCGCTCTCCTCCGAGACGCTGAAGGACGGCACAACCGTCGCCGACAGCGTCGCGGCGCTCGCTCGCGTCATCGGCGAGAAGATCGAGTTGCGCCGGGCCGTCAAGCTCGACGGTCAGGTCGCGACCTACCTGCACCGCAAGGCCAAGGACCTGCCCGCGCAGGTCGGCGTCCTGGTGCAGTTCACCGGCTCGGACGTCGAGGCCGCCCGCACGGCCGCCATGCAGGTCGCCGCGATGCGGCCGACCTACCTCGTCCGCGAGGACGTCTCGGCCGAGACGATCGAGACCGAGAAGCGGGTCGCCGAGGCCAGGGCGCGCGAGGACGGCAAGCCCGAGGCGGCACTGCCGAAGATCATCGACGGCACGGTGAACGGGTTCTTCAAGAACAACGTGCTGCTCGAGCAGTCCTCGGTCATCGACAACAAGAAGACGGTCAAGGCGCTGCTGGACGACGCCGGCGTGACGATCACCAGGTTCGCGCACTTCGAGGTCGGTTAGTACACCCCGAAAGAACCGATAGGTTGCTTTCGTGAACGGATCGAGCAGAGGGGCCGCGCAATGACCGAGACCGGGTCAGCGGCCCCTTCCTCGTCGGCGTACAACCGCGTCCTGCTCAAGCTGTCCGGTGAGGAGTTCGGGGGCGGCCGGGTCGGCGTCGATCCGGACGTCGTCCACTCCATCGCCCGCCAGATCGCCGAGGTCGTGGGCGGCGGCACTCAGGTCGCGGTCGTCGTCGGTGGTGGCAACTTCTTCCGCGGAGCCGAGCTGAGCCAGCGCGGGATGGACCGGGACCGGGCCGACTACATGGCCATGTTGGGCACGGTCATGAACTGCCTGGCGTTGCAGGACTTCCTGGAGAAGGAGAACGTCCCGACCCGGGTGCAGTCCGCGATCGCGATGGGTCAGGTCGCCGAGCCGTACATCCCGCGGCGCGCCGAACGCCACCTGGAGAAGGGCCGCGTGGTGATCTTCGGTGCCGGGGTGGGAATGCCGTACTTCTCCACCGACACCGCCGGCGCCCAGCGGGCGCTGGAGATCGGGTGCGACGTGCTGCTGATGGGCAAGCGCGGGGTCGACGGCGTGTACGACGCCGACCCGCGGACCCATCCGGACGCCGTCCGCTTCGACACCCTCACCTACGACGACGTCCTCACGCGCGATCTCAAGGTGGCCGACTCCACCGCGTTCAGCCTGTGCCGCGACAACCGCATGCCGATCGTCGTGTTCGAGCTCAGCGACGGCAACATCGCGAAGGTGGTACGCGGTGAGAAGATCGGCACGCTCGTGACCGCATCGAACTGAAGGGCCAGCCAGAGATGACCGAGCGACTGCGGGTGGAGCGAGCATGATCGACGAGACCCTCTTCGACGCCGAGGAGAAGATGGAAAAGGCCGTCCACGTCGCGCACGAGGAGCTCGGTGGCCTGCGCACCGGGCGGGCCAACGCCTCGGCCTTCTCCCGCCTGGTCGTCGACTACTACGGCACCCCCACGCCGATCCCGCAGATGGCGTCGGTGACCAGTCCCGAGGCCCGCATGGCGATCATCAAGCCGTACGACGTGTCGACGCTCGGCGCGATCGAGCGAGCGATCCGCGACAGCGACCTGGGCGTCAACCCCGGCAACGACGGCACCATCGTGCGCATCGTGTTCCCGCCGCTGACCGAGGAGCGCCGCCGCGACTTCGTCAAGGTCGCCAAGACCAAGGGCGAGGACGCCAAGGTGGCCATTCGCTCGATCCGTCGCCACGCCAAGGACGCGTTGGACAAGCTGGTCAAGGACGGCGATGTCGGCGAGGACGACGCGCACCGGGCCGAGGGCGAGCTCGACAAGCTGACCGGCAAGTACACCGGCGCGGTCGACGAGGCCGTCCGGGCCAAGGAAGCCGAACTCCTCGAGGTCTGATGCCCGACGTGACCGAGCTCGAAGGGCCGCCGAAGAAGTCCCGCGCCGGGCGAGATCTGCCCGCCGCGATCGGCGTCGGCGTCGGCCTGGTCGCGCTGATCGTGGCCAGCCTGTTCATCTACCGTCCGAGCTTCGCGTTCATCGTCGGCGTCGCAGTCCTCTACGGCTCCTACGAGTTGACGCGAGCGATGGCGCCCACCGGTGTTCGGCTCTCGCTCGCGCCGATCGCGGTCGGCAGCGTGGCGATGCTCGCGGCGGCCTGGGCTCGCGGCCCGAACGGGCTGGTCATCGCCCTGCTCGTCACCGTCTGTGGCGTCGCCGTGTGGCGGCTGGGCGACGGGGCCAAGGGCTACCTGCGCGACGTTTCGGCGTCGAGCTTCGTGCTGCTGTACCTGCCGACGCTGGCCGGGTTCGCCGTGCTGTCCGTCCACGCCCATGACGGCGCGGCGCGGATCATCGCGCTCGTCGCGACGGTGGTCTGCAGCGACGTCGGCGGCTACGCGACCGGCGTGCTGTTCGGCCGGCACCCGCTGGCGCCGATCGTGTCCAAGGGCAAGACCTGGGAAGGGTTCGCCGGCTCGGTGCTGTTCTGCGCGGTGGTCGGCGTCGCGCTGATGACGCTGACCTTCCACCAGAGCTGGTGGAAGGGCCTGCTGTTCGGGCTGGCCGTCGTCGTGACCGCGACGCTCGGTGATCTGGGCGAGTCGATGATCAAGCGCGACCTCGGGGTCAAGGACATGGGCAACCTGCTGCCCGGGCACGGCGGGATCATGGATCGGCTCGACTCGCTGCTGCCGTGCGCGGCGGTGGCGTACCTGATCCTCTCCGGCTTCGCCCCCGTCTGACCGCCGTGCACGTGCGGGCCGGCACGGCCGAGGACGTCGCGTGCCTCGAACGCAAACTGCCGAGCAACGCGGTCGGCGTCTACGCCGCCCACTTCGCGCTGCAGCAGGCGGGCGAGGCCGCCTTCCTGATCGCCTCGGAGGCCGATCGCCCGCTCGGGGTGGCGATGCTGCTGCGTACGGCCGTCGCTCCGCGGGCTACCGCTGCCTACCCCTCGGTCCCGCACATCGCGCACCTTCAGGTGCGTGAAGATGCGCGCGGGCTTGGCACCGGCACCGCGCTGATCGAGCACGCGGTCGAGTTGGCTCGCGCCGGTGGCTCGGCCGCGGTCACGATAAGCGTCACGATCGACAACGACCGGGCGGCTCGTCTGTACTCGCGGCTGGGCTTTCGCCGGACAAACGTGCTGGACGAGGTCGCGTACTTGTGGACGTCGTCTAACGGAGTGGGTCACGACGAGCGTGAGGTCCAGGAGCTACTGCTGAAGGTCCTACGACCGCGATCGGCAACCCGGGACGAAGCCGTCGATGCCGTAGCGCGAGTGGCGGCGGCGCGGACCGGGCTGACCCTGATCGGGATCGACGGCTTCGGCGGCGCCGGGAAGTCGACCTTGGCCGCGGCGATCGCGGCGTCGGTACCGGGCTCGGTGGTTGTCGCCGTCGACGACTTTGCCGCGCCGATCATCCCCGAGTGGGACTGGGAGCGACTACGCGTGCAGCTGCTGGTGCCGTTGCTCGCCGGGCGGACGGCGCGTTACCAGGCGTGGGACTGGCACCAGAACATCGGCGGCGAGTGGCTGGAGGTTCGGCCGCGCGGGGTGGTGATCGTTGAGGGCGTGTCCTCGACACGGGTCGAGGTCGGGGCGCCGTGGGCACTGACGATCTGGGTACGGACGCCGCGGGAGCTGCGGCTTGCGCGGGCCATCGAGCGCGACGGCGAGGGCATGCGGTGGAACTGGGAGCAGGTCTGGATGCCGTCCGAGAATGCCTACGCGGCCCGCGAACGTCCGCAGGAGCGCGTCGACCTGATCGTCGATGGCACGAGCGACTGAGCTGCACGGCTGGCCGAGATCGAGGCCGAGAAGGCCGCGCGCGAAGCGGGCAAGGGCTGAACTGGCCGGAGCGGGCCGTCCTGCGTGGGACAATTGACCGGTCATGACATCGCTGCCTCTTGTGTTCGACGCGCCCAAGCGCGGCCTCCCGCCCCGTCACCTCGCCGACCTGGACGAGGCCGGTCGGCGGGCCGCGGTCAGCGATCTGGGCCTGCCCGCGTTCCGCGCCGACCAGCTCAGCCGCCAGTACTTCAGTCGCTTCGAGAGTGACCCGGAGGCGATGACCGACCTGCCGGCCCCGGTCCGGGATCTGGTCAAGCGCGCGCTGATGCCGCCGCTGCTCACCGAGGTCCGGCACCTGGAGACCGACTCCGGCACCACCCGCAAGTCCCTGTGGAAGCTGCACGACGGCACCCTGGTCGAGAGCGTGCTGATGCGGTACCCGGCGCGCGGCACCCGGCCCGAGCGCATCACCGTCTGCGTCTCCAGCCAGGCCGGCTGCGGCATGGCCTGCCCGTTCTGCGCCACCGGCCAGGGTGGCCTCAAACGCAACCTGTCCACCGCCGAGATCGTTGAGCAGGCCATCGCCGCGGCCCGGGTGGCCGCCGCCGGTGAGCTGGCGGGCGGTCCGGTGCGGCTGTCGAACGTGGTGTTCATGGGCATGGGCGA
>JBDTGE010000051.1:0-14233 GCA_039937575.1 Jatrophihabitantaceae bacterium | reverse complement strand
AGCAGACCGTGGCCGAGGCGATCTCACGCGCCGACCGGATCCGGGCCGAGTCCGATCGTGAGCTCGTCGCCGCGTCCCAACGCCGGGACAGCATCAACGCCCAGCTGACCAACGTGCGTCAGATGCTGGCCACGCTGTCCGGCACCACCCCAGCGGCCGCGGACGTCGATGCCGAGCCGGCGGCGCACCCGGGCGACCAGCCCAACGGCAAGGCCGCCGACAAGCCCGCAGACACGGCGACGAAGGTGGCAAACTCCGGTCCGGCCGAGGGTGCGGACAAATCGGAGTCGGCCAGCACCGACTGACCCGGCTGGCCAAGACGTCGGTCACGGGATCTGGTTGAAGCTCACGGGTCGGAGTTTCAGCGCAGCGAGCCTGCGGCCAGGCCGACGACGTAGCTGCCGACGGCGACGGCGAACAGCGCGGCCATGATCATTGACGAGTAGTCCCGGTTGAAGTCGAGGAAGCTGGCACCGTTGAACGCCGCGCCGAGGATCGCGGCGCCGCCGAGGACGGACGTGCTGAGCGCGACCCGGTTGCCCGAGCGTGTTGCGAGGGTGATCGTCACGATGCCGCCCAGGACCAGTGCCAGGCCGAGGCTGACGTGGGCGACCAACAAGAGCCCGCCGCGGGGGATGGCCCACCCGATGCTCTGCGCCGAACCGGCGAAATAGTTCGACGGGTGTGCGCCCGGATGATGGGCGGGGATGGTGACGAACAGGTTGACGGCCATGCCGAGCACGAACTGGGCCAGGAGCAGTAGCGACATCATCAGGTAGGCGCGCGGCAACATCACCATCGCATCCGGCCGCCGCCGGGTCGAGTCCAGAGTCACGACGACCATTATCGGCCGAAAGGAACCGGCCGCACCCCAAGCGCACCTCCTGCAGCGTGCTGGCCCGCGAGGCGGTCGATTATTTGCCGCCTGGCTCGCCCCGGCCTAGCCGTTTGCGACAGAACGGCTACGATTGTAGCCATGACTCGCGTACCGTCCCGAGAGCTACGAAACGACACCGCCGGGGTCCTTCGTCGTGCAGTCGGGGGTGAACCAATCGAGATCACCGTCAACGGCGAGGCGGTAGCTCGACTCGCGCCGCTGACCCGAGAGCGCTCGCAGTGGCTGGCGAAGTCCGAGTTCATCGCGCGGCTCTCGAGGATTCAGGCCGACCCGGGTCTTGCGGGCGACCTGTCCGCCCTGGACGCCGATACCGACGAGCTCGGGCCGATCGGGTGACGCGCGGCCTGCTCGACACGTCCGTGTTCATCGCTCGTGAGTCACGAGGTCTCGACGAATCGGCTCTGCCTGACGAGGTGGCGGTCTCGGTCGTGA
Source organism: Jatrophihabitantaceae bacterium (assembly GCA_039937575.1). Lineage (GTDB taxonomy): Bacteria > Actinomycetota > Actinomycetes > Mycobacteriales > Jatrophihabitantaceae > JBDTGE01. Next base: position 12,903 of record JBDTGE010000051.1, on the reverse strand, counting down.
GTCATGCCGAGTTGAGCGTCGGCGTGCTCGCCGCGGTGGACCTCGAGGTTCGCTCTCGTCGGCTGGTGACCCTGACTGCACTTGCCGAAATGAATCCCATTCCGATCGACCTCGCCGTCGCTGAGGTCTGGGCGCGAATCCGCGTCCAGCTGGCCCGCGCGCACCGGCGAGCCAACATCAACGACATGTGGATTGCGGCGACTGCCCTTGCGCTGGACGTTCCCGTCGTGACGCAAGATCAGGATTTCGATGTCATCGCTGAACTGTCCGGCCTGGACGTTCTGCACGTGTAGGCGAGACGCGTCGAGCGGGGGCACGGCCGACCGGACACGGTTCTGGACCGGCCTACCAAGCATCAAAGCCGATCGACATCGCACGATTTAATGATCACATGGTGATGCACGACGACGAGATCGACATCAGCGACGAGCTCGTGCGTCGACTCATCGAACGGGAGGTCCCAGAACTGTATGGCCGCCCACTGCGGCGGTTGGCGGCGTCTGGCTCGAGTAATGCGCTCTTCAGGCTCGGCAATGATCACCTGGTCCGACTGCCGCGCCAACCCGGTGGGGGAGCCTCGATCGAGACCGAGGCCCGGTGGCTTCCGACGCTCGCGTCAGCAGTTCCCGTCTCCGTCCCTGAAGTCCTCACCGTCGGCCGCCCTGGCTTCGGTTATCCCGAGCGATGGGCCGTTGCCCGGTGGATCAACGGAACTCGGCCCGTGACACCGCAAGCCCCCGGTCCAATGGCGGATGCCCTTGCCCGTGATCTTGCGTCCTTCGCCAAGGCTCTGCACGCCGTCGAGGTGCCGGCGCAGGCGTTGGCCGACCCAGCGCTGCGGTCATACCGCACCGGGCCCTTGTCGGACATCGACACGGAAATCCGCCACTACCTCGAAGCGTGTCGGAGCTTGGCCGACCTGCCGCTCGACCTCGACGCCTGTCTCGAGGTTTGGACCGAGGCCGTCGCGCTGCCTGCACCACGCGACAACTCCGACCGATGGGTGCACTCGGACCTTCTCGCCGAGAACCTGCTTCTCTGGGATGACAGGCTCGCTGCGGTGCTCGACTTCGGAGCACTGTCCGTGGGCGATCCGTGCGTCGACCTCGTCGTCGCATGGGAGGTGCTCGGACCTGATGCACGGCAGGTTTTTCGATCAACCCTCGGCGTCGACGACATCACTTGGCAACGCGGACGCGGTTGGGCCTTGGCCATCGCGATCATGACCTTCCCTTACTACTGGAACTCCATGCCGGTCCGCTGTATCGCACGCCTCGCCATGGCCAACGAGGTCTTGAACGACAACGGTCATTCGGGGCGGTTGGACACACATTGGCCTTACCGGTAACCATCAACATTCGATCGGCAACCAATCGATGGCATCGACACGGCAGCCGTCGAATCGGTGCTGCGCGGGGGACCCACCCGGGTCCTCATATGGTCCGACCCTAGCGAGACCGACCTACCGACGTTCTCGGGTGTTGTGGAAATCGTCGAGCGAGATGCGCAGGGCTACACGGCCGTCTCCCTGATGACAGTCGCAAGCTGGTCGGCAAGACCGTCTTGCCGGAGCCGTCGGGCCCGTCGATGCCGACGAGGACGCAGGCCTCGTCATCTCGAAGCGGGATCTGCGCCGCGACCGCTCGAGGATCGCCCGACGAACCGCGCTCTCGATGCCGGGCCACGAACCGCTTTGGCTCACGAGCTACTCACCCTCGCCTCGACCGGCTCATCGGTAGTCGGCGAACACTCGTTGTCGCGCACCGTCCACTGTGATGTTGCCGCCGTGGGGGAGGATCCACTGGGGCCTCGTGTGGCCGAAAGGAATCCCGACACAGACCACGGCCTGTTCGTTGTAGCTGCTGATCACGTCGATCACCACAGTTGCTTGCTCGGCGCGAAGCCGTGCTCGCTCGGCTTCGTCAGGTTGCGTCACGAAATCAGAGACGGGCGGGCGAGCAACCAGGACGGCGTCGACAGCGTTGATTAGGCCGCGCTCGCCGAGTGAACGCACGATCCAGCCCACGTTCTGCGCGGGCAGCAGCTCCTCCGAGGTCTCGAGCAGAAGCACTCCGCCAGCAAGCACATCCGGTGAGATGGGGAACCGACCTGCAGTGAGCATCCATTCGATGACCTCGACGCATCCGCCCCACGATCTTCCGGTGACCGAGCGTCGAGGACCGCTCCACTTCCACGGCTCCGTCGCTTCGCGCTCGCCGAACGAGGTCAATGCACGCGGGTCGTCCCATCGAACGCCGACATCTTCAGATTCGCCAGGGTCCACGAGTTCCAACGATTCACCGGTGATCAACGCGGCCCGTAGCGAAGCGGCATGGATCCGGTCGACGTGGGGTCCGGGTCCGAGTTGCACCTGGGACGAGCCGCCGTAGAAGCTCGCGATCCCGTTCGCCCACAACCAGTTGTGCAGATTGGTGTTGTCGCTGTAGCCGAGGAAAGGCTTGGGGTCAGTTCGGGCGAGCTCGGCGTCGAGGTGGGGGATGACTTGGATCTGATCGTCGCCGCCGATCGTGGAGAGAATTGCTCGCACCTTCGGGTGGGAGAAGGCGGCGTTGATGTCGGATGCGCGTGCTTCCGGAGACGCGCCCAGCTGCCGCGTGGTCGGATACTCCATTGGGACCAAGCCGGTCAGCTCGGTGAGCCGTCGCATGGCCTGCTCGTGCACGGCAGGGAACGCGCCTGGTGCCGCGAAAGACGGAGACAACACCGCGATGCGATCTCCAGGTTTCGCCTTGGGCGGCTGAACGAGCTTCTGCGTCACGACAATCATCAAAACACGTAGACGATTGCCAGACCTTCGAATTGGCAGCCAAGTCAGGGACGGTTGCGGCAGGAACCAACTCAGATGACATAATGTTCATTATCGGCGAACACGATCAGGCTGACGCGAGTGGTGTGATCGCTAAGGACGGGCCCCTCCGTCAGTTCACCGCATCGCCTGATCGCAGTCCACGATCGGCCCGAGCGAGCGAGTCGCGATCGCGGCTGCACATATCAAGGCCGGACTCCGGGCCGCACCACGCGCCAAGGCTGGCCCAACGACGCCGGCCAATCCTGTGATGCAGACGCACGGAAGTCCCACCCAGAGCGATTCCGGACAGTCGTGCAAGCCACGACCGCCCCGCAGGGGGCCCTGCGAAAGCGTGCGCTGAACTGTCATAACGTTTGGCGGCGCTGGGATCGTCCTGGTAGCGTCTTCCCTATGGAGGCGAAGATTGACGCGGTCGGTCGTGTCGTCGTGCCGAAGCCGCTTCGCGATGCCTTGGGACTCAGGGTCGGGTCCACGGTCGACATTTCTCGGTACGGCGCAGGACTACAACTGATCCCGACGAGCCGAACCGCGCGGCTCGTCGACGAATCGGGCGTGCTGGTCGCCACGGGCGACACGCCGATCGACGATGGCGACGTCTTCGGGCTCATTGATGCCGGCCGACGCTGAGCGCCCGATCGCTCTGGACACCAGTGTCGCGGTCCCGTTGCTGGTGCAGACGCACAACGCCCACAAGCTGGTGGTCCGGTGGTGGCGTGGCCGGAGCGTGACGCTCAGCGGCCATGCCCTCGTCGAGACCTATTCAGTGTTGACCCGACTGCCGGGCGACGTCCGCGTTGACCCGGCTGATGCCGCGCGACTCCTGTCCGAACGGTTCACGACTGCGCTGCCGCTCGATCCATCCGACTCCACTCACCTCCCCGATCTGCTCGCCGATCTCGGCATCGCCGGCGGTGCGACGTACGACGCGATCGTGGCGCTCGCGGCCCTACGCAACGGCTGTGTGCTGGCCACCCGGGACGCGCGAGCCCGAGTCACCTATGAGGCGGTTGGCGTCGAGGTTGACGTCGTCGCGTGAACCGACCGCCTCGGCCCCGACGACGCACTCGGGATGAGACACGTGCAGCTGCGCTAGCCGAGGCGGCTCACTTGCGACGCCAGTAGTGGACGTAGTACCGCCACACCATCGCGGCCACGAGCGCCGCGGCGCCGAGATCAATCAACGCGCGCGCCCACAGCGGCCAGCCGCTGTCGGCGTAGACGACCACGTGCGCCTCCCCTCGCGCTGGCCGTCAGTCTACGGATCCGCGAAGCGTGGTACGTGATGACCGTCATGGCGGTCACCAGGTGCCACGGTGGTCGTTGCAACTCCAAAGATAGCTTTGCAAAGATAGCTTTGCACAGCTATCTTTGCAGTCATGGCGAAGGCGAAGCGGTTGGAGATGGACGCCGCGGCACTCAAGGCCCTGGCCCATCCCTTGCGGGTCCGGATCCACCAGATCCTGGCGCTACGCGGTCAGGTGAGCGTGACCAGTCTGGCCAAGGAGCTCGACGAGAGCACCGGCGCGACCAGTTACCACCTGCGCCAGCTGGCCAAGCACGGGCTGGTCGAACAGTGCGAGCCCCCGGACGGCGGTGGCCGGCAGCGCTGGTGGCGGATGGCCGTCGACGAGATCCACCTGAGCGGCTTCGAGTTCATGGCCAACAACGACACGCGGGAGGCCGTCGGCTTCGTGCTCCGCGAGTACAACGCCGACCGCACGCGCAAGCTGTCCAACTGGTACACGACCGCGACCGAGTGGCCGCAGGAGTGGCAGAAGGCGTCCAGCGACATGGACGGCCGGCTCCGATTGAACGCCAAGCAGACCCGGGCCCTCGCCGACGAGGTGTCCGCGCTGATCGCGAAGTACGACCAGCTCAAACCCGGTCGCGGCGCGCGAGCCGTCGACGTGCAGTACGCGATCTTCCCGACCGACACGGGAGACCGCCCGTGAAGGCCCTCGGCCGACCGTTCTGGCGGCTGTACGCAAGCAGCGCGACTTCCAACCTGGCCGACGGCATCGGGCGCACCGCGCTCCCCCTGCTCGCCGCGTCGTACACCCGGAGCCCGATCGCGGTGGCCGGGCTGTTCACCTTCGCCTTCCTGCCCTGGCTCTTGTTCGCCCTGCCGAGCGGAGCGCTGGTCGACCGGATCGACCGCCGGTACGCGATGTGCGGCGCCAACACCCTGCGCGCCCTGGCCATGGGTGCGCTGGCCGTGCTGGTGTTCCGGCACGAGGGCGACGTGGTGCTGCTCTATGTCGTGTCCTTCGTGCTCGGCCTGGCCGAGACCGTGTACGACAGCGCGACGCGCGCCCTGTTGCCGCAGGTGATCTCCGACGACCGGTTGGACGCGGCCAACAGCCTGCTGACGGTCGAGGAGACGCTCGGCCAGACCTTCCTCGGCGCTCCGGTCGGTTCGGCACTGTTCGCCCTGGCCGCCGCGATACCGATCGTGCTCAACGCCGGCGGCTTTGTCATCGCGGCGTTGCTGGTACTCACCCTTCGGGGCAACTTCCGGCCCGTGCGCGCCGAGGCGCCGACCTCCGTCCGGCACGACATCGCCGACGGGGTGCGCTGGCTCGTGGCCCACCGCTTCCTGCGCGACCTCACCCTGATCTCGGCGGCGACCGCGTTGGTGCAGATGATGGCCAACGGCGTGCTCGTGCTGTACGTGCTGGAGGTGTTGCGGCTGCCGTCCGGCGACTTCGGCTACGTGCTGCTGGTCGCGGGCGTCGGCGCGCTCATCGGCGGTGTCACCACCCCAAAGCTCGCCCAGTGGTTCGGCCGTGGCGTCATGCTGACCGTCGGATCGTTCGTGACGGCGACCGCCACCGCTCTGATGGCCCTTACTCGCAACGGAGTCGTCGGCGCCGCGCTGTTCGCCGCGGCCGCCGCGGGCGTCATGGTGTGGAACGTGCTGACGATGTCACTGCGGCAGTCCCTCATCCCGCACGAGCTGTTCGGCCGGGTCCAGGGCGCGTACCGCACGCTGGTGTGGGGCGCGATCCCGCTCGGTGCGCTGCTCGGCGGCGCGCTCGCGTCGGCGCTCGGGATCCGCGCCGTCTTCGCGATCACCGGGGTCGGACTGTTCGCGCTCGCCGGTGTACTCGGTGTCCTGGTCCGGATCCACCGCGAGGTGCTGTCGGGCGAGGCGGGCGGCGCGAGCGACGTCGAAGCCGCCTACGAGCCGGTCAGCCGGTGAGGCAGTGGGCCTGCAGGAGCCGGGCCGTCTCATCGGGCCGCTCCCACCAGAACAGGTGGCCGACGCCGTCGAACGTATGCAGGTCGGCGTTGGGGATCAGGCCGGCGATCTGCTCGCCGTTGCGGTAGAGCAGCATCTCGTCGGCGGTGCCGTGCAGTACGAGGGCCGGCGTGGTGACACCGGGCAGGCGGGCGCTCGTGGCGTGCGCGAAGGCGGCCTGCACCTGGCGCATGACCACCGGCACGGGTACCCGCACCGACAGGCTGGTGTGCTTGAACGGCGCGAAGTGGGACTCGTCCGCCCGGAAGGCCGGGGACAGGTTCGCCTCGTAGGCGGCGCGGATCGCGAGGTCGTCGCTGCCGGTGTTCATGCCTTCGAAGATGCGCAGCGGACCGGGAGCGGTGAGCGTGCTGCCCGGTCCCCCGGCGTAGGTGCAGCCGAGAACGAGCGTGCGCACCAGCGACGGATGGGCGAGCACCAACTCCTGGGCCACCATGCCGCCCATCGAGATCCCCATGACGTGCGCGTGGTCCCAGCCCAGTTGCCCCAGCAGCGCGGCAGCGTCCGCGGCAAGCTCGGCCATGCTCATGTCACCGGGCACATCGGTGCTCTCGCCGATGCCGCGGTGATCGTAGGTGACGACGTCGAAGTCGGGCGTCAAGCGTTCGAGCAGCGGCTCGCCCCAGAGCGCGTGATGCCCGGCCATCCCCTGGATGAGCAGTAGCGGTCGGCCCCTCCCCCGTCGCTCGTAGTACAGGGTGCGATCGCCGAGATCGGCCTGGGGCACGGTCAGGCCTTTCGATGGTGGTCACGTTCAGCTGACCGCCACCCTTGCACATCCTCGGACTTAACCGCCGACGACCGGCAAATACCCGATCGCCCTCCGGAAGGGATATCTTGTCGGCTACCACAGCGTTGATCTTGTCAGCGCCGCAACCGCCGGGAGGGGTCCGCGATGGTGGGTTCGCACGTCAGCAGAGCTGGCGTCTTCGTTGTGGCGGCGGGCGTGGTGCTGGCCGGCTGCTCGAATGTCGTGGACGGCGCGGGCCGCCTGGCCGCCGGCCGCTCCAGCTCGCCTGACTTTCCGAGCGCCTCGATCCCCGTGCCGCCCACCAGCCCGTCCCCTTCCACCGCACCCACCGGCTCCGGGCCGCTGGTCACGTACGCGAGCGGACACTTCCGGGCTCGCTTCCCGTATCAGCCCGTCGAACGGACGGACACCGGGTCCGAGGACGGATTCACGTTCGTGACGCACACGGCGGCCACGCACGAACCGCCGACGCTGGTCGCGGCCGAGGACATCAGCCAGCCGCTCCCGGAGTCGGCGTACCCGGTGAACCTGCGCGCCGCGGTCGGCTCATTCGCGGCGTCGTCCGGGCTCACCCTGCGCAGCCAGGCCGCGACGACGTTCCAGGGTCATGTGGCGCAGGCCGGCTCGCTGGGCGGCCCGGCCGGCGAGTCGTACACCCTGGTCGCGTTCGCCTACTCCAGCAAGCGGCTGTACCTGCTGATCGCCCCGGCCGGAACGAGTTTCCGCGAGTTCGCCCGGTCCTTCGTCGCGCTGCCCTGAGGAACGGCCAGCTGCCCGATCGGGTGACTTGTCCGCTTACGTAGTCTGGGACCCAAGCCCGACCGCGCGACCCTGCCGAGTACCCGAGGAGCCTGCGTGAGCACTGGAGTACACACTCACCCCCGCTTCGCGCACCATGCTGACCAGGGCAAGGTGGTCGTGTGAGTGACTATCTGGACCCCGAGGAACGCGAGCCGGTCGACGGCTCGCGCCGGCGTGCGCTCTGGGGTCTGGTCGTCCTGGGCTGTGTGGCGGTGATCATCGGCAGCCTGATGGTCCTGCTCGGCGGGGGCTCGGGCAACAAGAACAACAACACCGGCCTGGACCAGCCGCCCCTGACGTCGCCGCCGACGACCGTCATCAAGAGCACGCCGACCCATCGGGCGACCACGAAGGCGATCGTGCCGACCAAGCCGGCACCCAAGCCCTCCCCGCCGCGCACCGGCAACCCGTGCGCCGGTGCGGCCACGTGCGGCGTGTCCGGTGACGGCGGCGTCGTCACGGCGCTCAACGCCTACCGGACCGAACACGGCGAGAAAACCGTCAGCGGCGCGGCGACCGCGAGGGCCGAGACGTGCGCGCTGCACCAAGGTGCGGCCAAGTACTGCGCCCAGCACTGGATCTACACGACGTCCCCGTCCCAGAGCGGCACGGACTGCATCAAAGGGTTCGCCGGGTTCAACCCGAGCTGGCTGCTGGACAAGCAGATGACCTCGTTCAGCGTGGGCTGGGCCTACGTCGCCGGCACGTACCAGTGCGCGGTCGCCAAGACGCTGTCGACGGACTGAGCGTCCGGCACCGACTGGGTGATCCGCTACTGCGGAGCCGGGTCGCGGCCCTGCCACGTCGTCACGCACGCTTCGTTGCCCTCCGCGTCGGCGAGGACCCAGAACGCCGGCGCCGCGGCGTCGGAAAGCAGGACACCGCCGGCCGCGATCGTCGCGGCTATGCGTGACGCGGCCTCGTCGTGCGGCACCGAGACGTCGAAGTGGATCCGGTTGCGCTGCGGCCGGGGCGCATCCATCTGCTGGAACCACACGGCGGGGCCCTGGCCCTGCGGATCGACGATCGCGTCCTGCGGCCCGTCGTGGCCCGGCTCGCCGCCGTACCCGAGCACCGCGAGCCAGAACGGTCGGATCGCCGCGATGTCCAGGGCGTCGATGCCGATCTCGATCAGCTGCACCGAGCGCGAGTCCGGATCCGCGACGTCCGGATCGGGCCGCAGGCCGCCCGCCGCGAGCGACTCGGTGAGCCGTCCCGCCGCGGCGATCTCACGCTCGGTGACCCAGGACGTCCGCCCGTCCTGCAGCCGGACGATCACCCGATCCGGGCGCAGGTCCAGCTGCAGGCTTCCCGCCGCGTCCCCCGCCTCGCCGGTCAGCACGACGGCGAGGGCGGCGGCGTGCGCCGACGACTGGATACGGACGGACGTGCACAGGGCGCCGAGGACGTAGCGCCACCCGAGGTCTTCCACCGAATCGGAGATGTGCTGCCTGGTCAATCGACTTCTCGCATCTGCCATCGGACCATCCTGGCAGGTAGGTTGACCTCGAGCAGAGGAGCCGCCATGACGGACATGAACGACTGGAACACCAAGGTGATCGCGGAGTTCCGCGCCAACGGCGGCAAGGTCGGTGGGCAGTTCGAGGGCGCGCCCGTCGTCCTGCTGCACCACCGGGGCCGCAAGTCCGGCGCCGAGTTCGTCGCGCCGGTCATGTACTTGGCCGAGGACGAGAACGCGGGCACGCTGTACATCTTCGCCTCGAAGGCCGGCGCACCGACGAATCCGGACTGGTACAACAACCTGACCACCGCCGGTGCCGCGGACGTCGAGGTCGGCACCGAGTCCTACGGCGTGAGCGTCGAGGAGGTCACCGGCGCCGAGCGTGATCGCATCTACGCCGAGCAGGCCAAGCGGTACCCGGGTTTCGCGGAGTACGAGACGCAGACCGCCGGCGTCCGGACGATCCCCGTCCTGGCTCTGCGCCGCGCCTAGCTCGGCTCCGTAGGCAAACGCTGACCAGATCTTCGCTGGATCGTGTCGTTCGTCAGATAAAGTGCAACCCGGACCCCGGGAGGCTGGCGTGATGGCTCGTGCGCGATCAGACGCGCTCGCCGGCAATCCGTTCGACGGCTTCACCGACGTCCTCGCGCTGCACACCGGCCTGAACTCCGGCGTGTTCCAGGCCACCGAGGAGATGACCGGCCGCCCGGTCGCACTCAAGGTGCTGAGCGTGGACGGCGTCACGCCGCGCGCCCTGGACGCGTTCGGGCGCGAGTCCGCGGTGCTCGCCGCGCTCAGCGCCCACCCGAACATCGTCACTCTGTTCCGCTCGTTCGCGCTGCCGGATCGGCGTCCGGTGCTGGTGCTGGAGCTCTGCCCCGGATCGATCGAGGAACGACTGCGCGGCACGATGCCGTTCACCCCGAAGGAGTCGGTGTCCACGGCGATCAAGATCGCCGGAGCGCTCGAGACGGCGCACCGCGGCGGGGTCCTGCACCGCGACGTCCGACCGGCGAACATTCTGGTCACCGACTTCGGCGAGCCGGCGCTCTCGGACTTCGGGGTGGCCCGCCTGCGCTCGTCGATCTCGGCGCCGGCCGAGCTGTTCGACTTTCCCAGCGTCCACGTCGCCCCCGAACTGCTGATGGGCCAGGAGGCGAGCGAGGCCACAGATGTCTACGGGCTGGCCTCGACCCTCTACGAGATGCTGGCCGGGCAGCCGGCGCTGGCCGCGTACGTCGGCGAGTCTCCGGCCGCGACCATCCTGCGGATCCTGCGCGATCCGGCACGCGGCATCTTCGGCGACGACGTCCCGCTCGAGCTGTCCGACCTGGTCCTGTGGGGCCTGCAGAAGGAGCCGGCGGCGCGCCCGCCGAGCGTGATGTGGTTCGCCGAGGAGCTCGGCCGGATCGAGCACGGCAACAGTTGGCTCCGTACCCGCAACCTGGTTCGCGACCCCGACGGTCAGGTCCAGGCACCCAAGCGCCGACGTTCGACCGCTCCGCGCCCGTCCGTCGTGCGACGCTCGGCGGCTCTCGACGCGACAGTGACGCCGGACGAGCGGATCGGGCCGGCGGACGACAAGACTGCAGGGCCGGACGAGAACACTGAACCGCGCACGCTCACGGCACTTCCGGAGCAGCCGGCGGACGTCGTGCTGCCCGTGGCCGGCGCAGCATCGAGCGCGGCGGTCGCGGCGCCGCCGGCCCCGCAGTGGACGCCGCCTGCGGCCCGAACCGACTCGACGTCGACTCCCGCGCCGGCCGAGCTGCGTCGGCGCATCGTCCTGCGCGCTCCCCTGCTATCGGCTGCGGGCACGCTGCTCGCCATCGCCGGCCCGCTGTGGGCCGTGGCGGTCGCAGCGCTGGCGATCACCCGGCCGGCCACCGCGGTCGTGCTCTGGACCGTCGCCGGCGCGGCCGTCCTCACCCTGCTGGCCTCCCGGTTCGCGCGCCCGACCCTGGTGCTCGAGGGCTGCCACATGCGGCACCGCGACGGGCTGGCCCGGGTACTCATCCCATGGGCCGCCGTCGTCGCGGTGAAGTCGCAGTACGAGCCCTCGCGCCGGCCGGGCGCTCCGCACGGACTGATCGTCGCCGTCGGCACCCACGCGACCCTGCCGCTGGCCGCGACCCGGCGCTCGGCCTGGGAACTCGCCGACCTGATCGCCCTGCTCGAGGTCTTCCGCGCGGCCGACGCCACGCATCCTCACCACTGACCACCGAACGGTGCACTATCCTCCCGGCGTGGCACGCTGGAGCCATGTGCAGAAACATCAGGGTGCTCCACAACTTCGAGCCGCCCGCGACCACGGACGAGGTCCACGCGGCCGCGCTGCAGTACGTGCGCAAGGTGAGCGGGACGAGCAAACCCTCAGCTGCGAACCAGGCCGCCTTCGACGCCGCGGTCGACGAGGTCGCGCACGTCACCGGCCATCTGCTGGCCGCGTTGGTCACCGTCGCGCCGCCGAAGGACCGCGCGGTCGAGGCGGCGCGGGCCAAGGCCCGCAGCGCCATCCGGTACGGCTCCGCGGCAAATGGTTGACCGCGCTCCGGTGCTGATCGTGCTTTCGGGGCGGCCCGGGGTCGGCAAGACCACGATCTCCCGGGAGCTCGGCCGGGCGCTGGGCGCGGCCGTGCTCCGGGTCGACGTGATCGAGTCGGCGGTGATCCGATCCGGCTTGGCCGTGCAGCCGATCGGTCCGATCGGATACGTCGTGGCCAACGACGTGGCGCGCGGGTGCCTGTGCGTCGGGACGTCGGTGATCATCGACGCGGTCAACCCGGTGCCCGAGGCGCGGGCCGGCTGGGCGGCACTCGCCGACGAGGTCGCGGTCGTCCCGGTGATGGTCGAAGTCGTCCTGCGTGACCGGGCCGAGCACCGCCGCCGCGTCGAGGCCCGGACGAGTGATGTCGACTCCCTCGTGGTGCCGGCGTGGGCCGGCGTCCTCGGCGCCGAGTACGTCGAGTGGGACGAGGCACGCGACGGGGCCCGGCTGGTCGTCGACGGCGTCGACAGTGCGGTCGCGGCCGCGGCGATCATCGCGCAGCTGGACCGCTCATGACCCGGCGACCGTGACGCTGACCGAGACGGTCACCGTCACCGGTTCTGGCATGACCTGCACCGTCGCGGCCAGCACGGCCCCATCGACGTGGTGGGCGCTCGGTCCCATAAGGACGGCGTCGAGCACATCACGATGACTCAGCTCGACCGCGTAGTCCAGGACCGTCACCGACTCGATGTGCCACCGGGCCAACTGCTGCTCCAGCCGCTCCGGTTTGCGCGGGTCGACGGTGACCAGGCCGAGGCGCTCGACCAGCTCGGTCAGGTGGCGGACCGTCGGGGTGACCACGATGAACCGGCCGTCGGCGGCCAGCACGCGGCCGAGCTCGGCCAGGTTGCGCGGACCGAACACGCTGATCGCGGCGGCGGCTGTCCCCGTCCGCACCGGCCAGCGCTGCCAGACGTCCGCGGCGACGGCGGCGATCCGGTCGTGGGCCCGGGCGGCCCGGCGGAGCGCGAACGTCGACAGCTCGAGATCCAGACCCAGCAACTCCGGGTGGTGGTCGAGCACGGTGGCCAGGTAGTGGCCGGTGCCTCCGGCTAGATCCACGCACAGGCCGCGCGCGTCCGGCTCGATCGCGTCGCTCACCGCCTGGGCGATCCGGTCGTAGTGCCCCCGGCCGAGGAACCGCTCGCGGGCGCCGACCATGGCCGCGGTGTCGCCGGTGTTGGCCCGTGATCCACCACCGAACAGTGACACGTAGCCCTGGCGGGCCAGGTCGAACACGTGGCCG
>JBDTGE010000050.1:0-4520 GCA_039937575.1 Jatrophihabitantaceae bacterium | reverse complement strand
GCGGTCGACACGAGCACCGCGATCGATATCCGTTCGAGCGCGTGCACCAGTGAGCGCGCGGGCGGCCACTCGAACAGCTTGGGGTACACGGCCCACAACTTGACGAGCAGCAGCGGGATCGACGTGATCCCGGTGATCACGTGCACGCCCTGGGTGAGGCGGTAGCCCCATGCGGGCGTCGCCGGCTCAGGTAGCCAGCTCCAGGGTTGGTACTGGTAGTGGCTCAACACACCGGTGACGAAACAGATCGCGAAGCAGATCCCGAGCACCCGGCCGACCCGCGCCACGACCGCCGGCGAGTGCAGCGGGCTGGTGAAGCGGGGCCAGATCCGGGGTGGAGACTCGGGCAGGCGGGGCAGCTGCATGCCGTCCATCCTGTCCTGAGCTGGACGGTATGACCCTTACAAGGCAGAGAAGTCCACGTCGCGCGGCTGGCCGGTCGTTGTCGGGTCAGGCCCGCCGGCCCATCCGATAGCCTGCGGCGATGCCCCCGGTTCGCCTCGAACACGACGGTCCACTCGCGATCATCACCTTCGATCGCCCGCCGCTGAACCTGTTCGATCCGCCCATGGTGGCGGCGTTGCACGAGGCCTTGGTGGCGGTCGCCGGATCCGATGCACGCGCGTTGCTCGTGCGGGCCGAGGGGCGAGCGGTGTCGGCGGGCGTCGACGTCAATACGTTCGCGACCTTGACACCCGAGACCGCAGCCGCGCTGTGGCGTGACTGGTTCGAGACGATCCACCTGCTGGAGGACCTGAAGCGGCCGACGGTCTTCGCCGCGCACGCGCTGTGCCTGACCGCCGCGTTCGAGATCAGCCTGGCCTGTGACCTGCTGCTCGCGGCGGAGTCGGCGCGGTTCGGACTGGTCGAGACCGTCGTCGGCCTGACGCCGTCGATGGGGGGCCCGCAGCGGCTGGCCGAGCGGGCCGGTCCGGCGCGGGCCCGCGAACTCGTCTACACCGGCGGCCTGTACGACGCGGCGACGCTCGAGCGGTGGAACGTCGTCAACCGGGTGCTGCCGGACGACGGGTTCGCCGAGGCGGCGGTCGCGTTCGCCCGGACGCTGGCCGCAGGCCCGACCCGCGCCCACGCCGCGACCAAGGCGATCATTCGGGAGCAACTCGAGGTCGGTACGGCGGGCGCAGACGAGATTACGCCGGAGATCAGCGGAGCCCTGTTCGCGACCGAGGATCTGCAGAGCGCGGTGGCCTCGTTCCTCGCGGACGGGCCCGGGCACGCGACGTACACCGGCCGCTAGCGCGGCATTCTCGCTCATCGGGTTCGGCGGGTCGCCGCCCGGCGCCGGCCTCGCGGGTCTTACGGACCGGTGACAGGACCCTGGTTCCGGGCGCACGCGCATTACTGTCGCAACTGTGGTCGAGCCGGGTACGAGTGCGCTGACTGCCGCGCCCCCCGCTTCCCGCCCGTCGCTCGCGCGCGGGCCGTCGTGGCCGGCCATCGGCCTGATGACCGGGCTCGTCCTCATCCTGATCGCTGCCGTCGTTCCGCCGCTGTTCGGCTGGACCGTGCACGCCCTGGGCATCGCACCGGTGAGTGCTCGCTGGGATCCGCGCGTCGGTTGGGGTACCGGGCCGGCCCTGCTGCTCGGGATCGCTACCGTGCGGTGGGCGCCACAGCTGGCCGGCTCGCTGCGCTGGCGCCGGCTGCTGGCCGGGTCCTTCGTGCTCGGTGCCGGCTGGCTGAGCGCCCTGGCCACCGTCGACGGCTGGCACGGGATCGGTCACGTCCTGGGCACGAACGACGAGTACCTGCCGACCGCCCGTCGCGTCACCAGCATCTCCGCCCTGCTGCACGAGTTCGTCGCTCGCATCCCGGCCACCAGTGCCAGCCCGTGGCCGACCCACGTCGCCGGGCACCCACCCGGAGCCCTGCTGTTCTTCATCGCGCTGGTCCGGTCCGGTCTGGGCGGGGGACTGGCGGCCGGGTGGGTCGTGGTGCTGATCGCCGCGACGACTCCCCTGGCCGTGCTGGTCGCGTTGCGCGCGCTCGGCGCCGAGTCGTCGGCGCGGCGCGTGGCTCCGGTGCTGGTCGTCGGGCCGGCGGCGATCTGGACGGCGGTCTCGGCCGACGCGATGTTCGCGGCCGTCGCGGCCTGGGCGCTGTGTGCGCTCGCGATCGCCGCGACCGCCCGGGGCACGCGAGCGATGATCGGGTGGAGCCTGTGCGCCGGGCTGCTGTTCGGGGCCTGCCTGCTGCTGTCCTACGGCTTGGCGCTCCTCGCCGTCCCCGCCCTCGCGGTCTTGCTGATCGCGCGGAACCCCCGGCCGCTGCTCGGTGCCGTGGCTGGTGTGCTGGTGGTCGTCCTGGGGTGCGCGGCGGCCGGATTCCTTTGGTGGCAAGGGTTTACTGCGCTGCACGGGCGTTACTACGCGGGCCTGGCTCGGGTCCGTCCGGCCGCGTACTGGGTGTGGGCCGACCTGGCCGCGCTGTGCGTCTGCGCCGGTCCGCTGCTCGGCGCGTCGATCGGGGTGGTGGCGCAGCGCGCTCGCCGGCTGCGGGCCCTCGACGGACCGGACCGGACCGTCGTGCTGCTGACGCTCGCGGCCTGCGCGTGCATCGGGCTGGCCGACCTGTCGTTCATGAGCAAGGCCGAGACCGAGCGCATCTGGCTGCCGTTCGTGCCGTGGTTGCTGCTCGGTGCCGCGTTGCTGCCCGAGGCGTGGCGGCGGCGCGCGCTGGCCGGCCAGGTCACCGTCGCGCTGCTGGTGCAGACGCTGCTGTTCACCCACTGGTAGCGGGCCGTCCGGGCGCGCTTCGCGCTAGCGCAACGACGACGCCCAGGCACCGGGGCCCGGACGCCGCATCGGCACGTGCTGACCGGCCGGGTCGGCCCAGCGCCCGCGCCGGGGTGGCTCCGGGTCGTCGTCACCGCCGGACGCGGCCGTGACCAGGGCGGTCACGACGGCCAGCTCCTCGGGCGTCGGCTCGCCCCGCACGATCCGCAGCGCGGGCGCGTCCGTACTCACTTGCGGCTCCCAGGCCATGAGCCGATCACAGCGGGATGTTCCCGTGCTTCTTGGCCGGCAACGTCTCGCGCTTGTTGCGCAGCATCCGCAGCGACCGCACCACGTACGCGCGGGTGTGCGACGGCGCGATGACCGAGTCGACGTAGCCCCGCTCGGCGGCGATGTACGGGTTGACCAGCGTGTCCTCGTACTCCTGCACGACCTTGGCCCGGACCGCCTCGGGATCCGCGGCGCGCGCGATCGCCTTGCGGTGCAGGACGTTCACCGCTCCCTGCGCGCCCATGACGGCGATCTGTGCGGTCGGCCACGCGAGGTTCACGTCGGCGCCCAGGTGCTTGGACCCCATCACGTCGTAGGCGCCACCGAACGCCTTGCGGGTGATCACGGTGATCTTCGGGACGGTCGCCTCGGAGTAGGCGTAGATCAGCTTCGCGCCGCGCCGGATGATGCCCGCATGCTCCTGGCCCACACCGGGCAGGAACCCCGGGACGTCGACGAGCGTCAACACCGGGACGTTGAACGCGTCGCAGGTGCGCACGAAGCGGGCCGCCTTCTCCGACGCGTCGATGTCCAGGCAGCCGGCGAAGTGCATCGGCTGGTTGGCCACCACGCCGATCGGCTGCCCCTCTATGCGGCCGAAGCCGACGATGATGTTCTGCGCGAACAGCGTCTGCACCTCGAGGAAGTCGCCGTCGTCCAGCAGGCTCTCGACGATCTCGTGCATGTCGTACGGCGTGTTGGCCGAGTCAGGCATGAACGTGTCCAGGAAGGCGTCTTCGGGCTCGACTTCGGTCGAGGCCGTCGTGTCGTACATCGGCAGCGGATCGAGGTTGTTCGACGGCAGGTAGGACAGCAGCGACTTCACGTAGTTGATCGCATCGTCCTCGTCCGTGCCGAGGTAGTGCGCGTTGCCGCTCACCGTGTTGTGGGTGCGGGCGCCGCCGAGCTCCTCGAGCGTGACCTCCTCGCCGGTCACCGTCTTCACGACGTCGGGGCCGGTGATGAACATCTGCGAGGTCTTGTCCACCATGACGACGAAGTCGGTCAGCGCGGGGGAGTAGACGTGCCCGCCGGCGGCCGCGCCCATGATCAACGAGATCTGCGGGATCACGCCGGACGCGCGGACCGTGCGGTGGAAGATGTCGCCGTACAGGCCGAGGGAGACGACGCCTTCCTGGATGCGCGCGCCACCGCCCTCGTTGATGCCGACCACCGGGCAGCCGGTCTTCATCGCCAGGTCGAGCACCTTGACGATCTTCTCGCCGTACACCTGGCCGAGCGCGCCGCCGAACACCGTGACGTCCTGGCTGAAGACGCAGATCGGACGCCCGTCGACGGTGCCGTAGCCGGTGATGACGCCGTCGCCGAACGGCCGGTTCTTCTCCATGCCGAAGTTGGTGGAGCGGTGCCGCGCGAACTCGTCGAGCTCGATGAACGAGCCCTCGTCAAGCAGCGCCGCGACCCGCTCGCGCGCAGTCTGCTTGCCGACCGCATGCTGCCGCTCCACCGCCCGCGCCGATCCCGCATGCGTTG
>JBDTGE010000049.1:0-6395 GCA_039937575.1 Jatrophihabitantaceae bacterium | reverse complement strand
CTGAAACTGAACGACGAGTACGCGCAGTTCGACGCCGAGGAGCGCTTCGCGATGCCCGGGATCCGGGTCGCCGATCCGAAGGCCTGCCAATGCGGCGAGGTGCTCAAGGGCGTCATCAAGCCCTGGGAGTGCAAGGTGTTCGGCACGGCGTGCACACCCGAGACGCCGATCGGAACCTGCATGGTCTCGCCCGAGGGTGCCTGCGCGGCGTACTACAACTTCGGGCGCCTGCACCGCGAGACGGCCCTGCTCGTCGCCCAGACCGCTCGGTGACCGCGGGCGAGCAGCTGTTCGCCCGGTTCGCCTACGCACCGAACGAGTTGGGATACTGCGGCCCGGCCGAGACGGCGGCGCTGTTCGAGCTGGGCGCGACCGGCCGCACCGACGCCGACGTCCGGGCGATCGCGCGCGCGTTCTCCGGCGCGTGGCCCTACGCCTGCGTGCTGGCCGAGCTGACCGGGATCACGGACCCGCTGGACGAACGGGTGATGCGCGCCTACTGGACCGGCGACCCGCTGCTGGACGCCGTCGACGCCGAGACGTTCGGGACCACCCTGCTAGAGCTGATAAGCCCGAAGGCGGCCGGCTACTGGGGCCATCTGTCGCCCGAGCTGCTGCCGGAGGCCGCGCCGACGCACGGGTTCCACGTCTTCGGCGTGTATCCGTGGTCACGGCTACTGCTCGCTGGCTCGCCCGACGTGCCGCTGAGCGTGCTCGACAGCTGCCGGATCCGCTGGGGTCAGGTCGTGGGCGTCGACGACTCGCACGTCGTCGTGCGGTCCCGCCGGCTGACCTGGGACGGGTGCCAGCTCGGCCTGGCCCCGGCTGCCGAGGAGCGGGTGCGGCTGGTGGTCGACGGCCGGGGCTTCGTCGACTCACCCGCGGACGGGGAGTGGCTGGCGCTGCACTGGGACTGGGTGTGCGACCGGTTGACGCTGGCGCAGCTGCGCGAACTGCAGCACCGGACGGGCGGCCAGCTGCGCGCGACCAATGCCCGGCTGGCTCGTGAGTGCCGGGCCCGGACGTAGGCTCAGCCGCTCGTCATCGACCCGTCGGCGAAGACCCCGAGCGCGTCGGCGGCCTCCTGTGCGGTCATCCGTTCCAGGGCGAAGCCGCTGTGGATCAGGATGTGCTCGCCCGGCTCGAGCGGCCCGTCCATGATGCCGAGGTTGATCTCGCGCACCACGCCGGCCACGTCGACGAGCGCCGCCTGGCCCCCCTCGAGGATCTCGACGATCCGGCCCGGGATGCCTAGGCACATGAGAGGTCGGTCCTCACATCGCGCGCATCTTGAAATACCGCCGGATGTCCGGCAGAGACACGGCCGTCACCGCGGCCGCCCCGGCCACCATCACCAACGCGAGTAGTCGTCCCATGGCTATGCGCCTCCAACTGTGTCGATCGCCGGCTCGTTGTCGTCGGCGTAGGCCCGCTGCACGATGTCGGTCACCAGCTGCGCCGCACGTTCGACGCTACCCGCGACCGCGGTCGAAAGCTCCATGCCCGGGCTGAGGGTGGCCGGCTGGCAGCCGACGATCACGACGCGCCCCAGGGTGCCGCCGAGCTCGGGCACAAGGGCCAGGACGGCGTCGGGATTCAAGTCGTGCGCGTCGAGCATCGGGGCGCCTTCGACGGCGGCCAGCGCGCGGTCCGCAGCGTGGTCGATGACGTACAGCGTTCCCGGCTCCCCGTCGCGCGCCACGGCGTCGACGATGACGACGAGGTCGTACCCGTCGAGCAGCTGGTAGGCCAGGTGGACGCCGCGGATTCCGTAGTCGCGCACCTCGACGCCCTCGGGCCAGGTGCGGTCGAACAGGCGCTGGACGACGGCGACGCCGAACCCGTCGTCGCCCTCGAAGATGTTGCCCAGTCCCGCGACCAGGGTGCGCGTCATCGCGGCACCGCGATCGGTTCGAGCTCGTCCGGCGCGAAGTACAGGTAGCGCCCGTGGGGGTTGATGCCGTCGACGGTCAGCTCGTCGAGGCTGACCGCCACGTGCTGCGCGCCGTCCAGGTCCGAGAGCACGGCCTCGACGTGGGCCGCACGGCCGGCCAGGAACATGTCCTGCGCATCGGCGCGGCGCGCACCCGGACGCAGGAGCACCGCGGAACCGCGGGCGAGCGGCACGCCCTGGACCAGCACGCAGTCGGTCTCGGGGTCGAAGCTCGCGTCCACCTCGGCGTTCAGCCACGGCGGCAGCTCGTCCGGGGCCGGCACGACCGGCCGCGCGATGCTGGTCATGGAGCGGATCGCGCCGTGCAGTCGGTCCATCAGCTCCGGCGGCAGGTTGTCGATCTCGTCGACCAGGGCGGCGCCGCGCGGGTCGCTGCCGCGCACCATCCGCTTCTCGTCCTCGGTGAGGGTGAGCGTGCGGAGCGTGAGCATCTCGTCCATCTCGGTCGCGTCGCAGAACTGGGACGCGCTCTCGGGAGCGACCTGCGGGTGGTCGTACAGGATGATCGGCGAGGCCAGGACGAGCCGACGATCTCCGAGCGGCCCGGCCAGGATCGGGAACGCCCCGAACTGCTGACACCCCTCGACGTAGCCCGTCGCCCACTCCGGCGGGTCGATCAGCGAGATGAAGGCGCCGCGGTCGATCGAGACGAGCAGGTGGGCGGCGACCAGCGCGTGGCGAAGGGCGTCGGGACGGTCGGGTACCTCGCTCGCGATCGGTGCCCACGCCGTGGTGTTGGTCAGGGTCAGCCGCAGGCGCCGCGTGCCGTACGGGCCGGGCAGCGGCTCGACGGCGACCGACAGGTGCGCGTCCAGAGAGCGCCGCTCGCGCAGCAGACGGCCGGCGACCGCCCCGTCCGGGGTGCGAAGCAGCTCGACGTCCGATCCGGCAGGGGCGCGGATGTCGCTCCCGTGCTCGCTCGCCCCCAACCCGGCCAGGTCGAAGTCGGCGATGGACTCGTGCACCACCGCCTCGTCCCAGGGCAGGTAGGTCGCGTTCCCCACGTCGAGCGCGTCGGTCGGATCGAAGCCGTCGCCGACCGCCCGTTCGACGACCCGGTGCTGAACGTGCAGGAAGCGCACCTGCACCGACACTTTCACATCAGGACCTTCGAGCAGGCAGTCCGTCTGGAGGAACGAACGCTCGGACGGATCCAGGCCCACGAAGGCGGGTGGGGCCAGCACACCGAACTGCCAGCGCACCCGGTTCTTCGGATCGTTGGCGCGATAGGGGTACAGCATGTACCCCTCGAACAGCACCGTGTCGGCCAGTTCCCTTATGCCCGATAGGCGTGTCTCGGGTTTGGGTAGGGTTTGCGGACTCACTCGGTCACCTCTTTGAGCAGGCGATCGACGGCGTCGTCCCAGCTGGTCAGCTGCTGCGCGGTGCGGTAGCGATACAGCGCGTCGAAGGTGTCTTCGCCCAGCCGCAGCCAGGCCGTGCCGGGGAAGTGCAGCTGCATGGTCTGCTTCCACACCGTCACGGGCAGTCGATACTTCGCCTCCCTGTCCCAAGGGACGAGCGAGACCGAGAAGCCGTTGCCCTCGGCCGTGAACACGGTCCCGCTGAACAGCATCAACAGGGGCACCTCGCCGCCGTCGAGCGCGTAGAGGTACTTGTTCGCCGCGATGTCGAAGTCGTAGCTGCAGGGCAGGGAGAGCTCGACGTCGGTCTCGCCCCGGAAGCTGGGGACCATCTGGTTCACGAAGGCGAGCTGCAACGGCTTGAGCGTGCTGCCCCACCGCGAGCGCTCGCCGAACAGGTCGCGCATCGCGTCGGCTTCGGTGTCGTCATAGCGTCGGCGCAGCGGCTCGATCCGGACCTGGGTGCGCAGCGCGAGCGCGTGCACCGGAGTGCCGGTGGTCTCGGTGATGTGCAGGGTCAGCGAGATCGTCGGCGCGGCCGCCGCGGTGTCCGGGCGGGCCTCCGTGCACTCGAACCTGAACTCGGGCACGTCACGGCCCTCTCGGGCGGCGGACACGGGACTGCAGCTGGGCGAAGAACTCGTCGATGTGCTGCCAGACCTCGTCACCGCCCTGGAACCCGGACCAGTACTGGCGGACCAGCCCGACCAGCTCGTAGCAGGCGTCGATCGGGACGACCAGGCAGGTGAACTCGCCGGCGCCGTGCCGACGTACCAGGACGGCTTCGACGTCGGGCTCGACGCCGGCGAGGATCGGATTGGCGGCGGCGAGGTCGGCCCAGGCCGCGAGGTCCAACTCGGACTCGGTCGCGCCCGCCGGGCTCGGGTAGCAGGCGACGACCCGCGATGGTTCCGGTGGGTTCTCCAGCGAGGTCTGCTCGAACAGGAATACCAGGTCGACGGGGATCGCCAGGTCGTCCCACTGCGCCTGCGTGAACGCGAAGTCGTCGGCCTGGGCCACGCGCTCGGGCACCGCGCGCAGTCGGCGGGCGCCGGCTCCCTCCTGCGTGAACAGCAGGTAGCAGGCGCGGCAGGTGCACAGGATCCGTCGCTCGCTCAGGCTGGCGACGTGACTGTGGTGGTCGGCGACCGCCTCGCCGCACATTTCGCAGACCTCGCCCGGACGCGGCCGCTCGCGCGGCTGCATCACCCGTCGAAGTACACCGAAGGGATCACCGGCCGGGGGAGTGATGCTGAGCTGGGTCACGTGCCGACCGCTTCGGCCAGTCCGTCGGGGCAGCGCATGCCGATCTGGAGCAGGCCGCTGGTCTTCGGTGTCTCTTCGACCATCCCTTCGACGTGCACGCTGAGCACTTCGGGCGCCGCGTCGAGCACAGCCTTCTCGACCGCGTTGTGGACCGTCGCGGCCGAGCCGGCGCACCCGTCGCAGCTGCCCTCGAGCCGCAGCTGGGCCACGCCCTGCTCGTCGACGCCGAGGTAGTCGATGCCGCCGGCGTGCGAGCCGAGGTACGGGCGAACCCGGTCCAACGCGTTCTGGATCCGGGTGGCCAGGTCGTCCGGGTGCAGGTCGTGCAGCAGCAGCAGGTTCCCGATCAGGTCGTCGTCCGCCAGCGTCCGTACGAGTTGCTCGCAGTCAGGGTGTGCGGCGAGTAACTCCAGAACCCGGCCCAGCCCGGCGCCGTAGAGCTCGACGACGGCCGCGACGAGCTCCTCGGCGCGCCCGGACACGGCCGCGTTGCCGAAGGAGTCGAGCTCGTCGAGGAGGGTCTCGATGCGGGCGGGCAGGGCGCGAACATCGGTGCCCGGCATGTCAGTACGGCTTGACCGCGATGGCCGGGGAGTGCACCTGTTCGACCTTGGAGCCGTTGCCGGTGTACATGTGCACGCCGCAGGGCAGGCACGGGTCGAAGCTGCGGACCGCGCGCATGATGTCGATGCCCTTGAACGTGTCCGGCGGGTTCTCCTCGAAGATCGGCGTGTTCTGGACGGCGTCCTCGTACGGTCCCGGCGTGCCGTAACTGTCGCGCACGCTGCCGTTCCACGGCGTCGGCGGGTACGGGTGGTAGTTCGCGATCTTGCCGTCGCGGATCACCATGTGATGGCTCAGCACGCCGCGAACCGCCTCGGTGAAGCCGACCGAGATCGCCTCGTCCGGAACGGTGAACGGCGTCCAGGTCTCGGTGCGTCCGGCCCGGACCTCGGCCAGCCCCATCTCGACGAAGTGCAGCGCGGCGCAGGCGGCGTACAGCTGGAAGTAGGTGCGCGCCCGGTTGCGCTCCAGGGCGTTGCTCCACTTCGGGATCTTCCACTCGTAGCTCGTCGCCGGCTTGAGGGCCGAGCGCGGAAGCTCGAACTTGATGCTCGTCCCGGTGGCCTTCACGAACCCGCCGATGTCGACCAAGCCCGACAGCGCGGTCGACCACAGCCGGGCGAGGGGACCGCCGCCGGTGTCCAGCGCGAGGTGGTCCGTGCCGTCGAACCAGCGCGGGGACATCGTCCAGCTGTACGCGTTGTCGAAGTCGCGCTTCTGCGGGTGCGGCAACGTGTGCTGGTTCCACGGATGCCTTATGTCGACCGGGTTTCCCAGCGGGTCGCGGTCGACGAACTTCTCGTTGCCCGAGCCCTCCCAGTCGTCGTAGAACGAGTGCCCGAGCAGGATGCGCATGCCCAGGTTGATGTCGACCAGGTCGTTCGTCACCAGCTTGCCATCGACCACGATGCCGGGTGTGACGAACATGTGCCGGCCCCAGTTGGTCATGTTCTGGTACTTGAAGTCGCACACCGCCGGATCGTTCAGGCTGCCCCAGCAGCCGAGCAGGACGCGCCGCTCGCCCACGTGCTCGTACCCGGGCAGCGCCACGTAGAAGAAGTCGAACAGGTCGTCGTGCAGCGGCACGACCTTCTTCAGGAACTCCACGTACCGCATCAACCGGATGTAGTAGTCGGTGAACAGTTGGACGGTGGCGACCGTCCCGACGCCGCCGGGGTAGAGGGTGGACGGGTGGACGTGCCGACCCTCCATCAGGCAGAACATCTCGCGGGTGTAGCGGCTAACCA
>JBDTGE010000048.1:0-4828 GCA_039937575.1 Jatrophihabitantaceae bacterium | reverse complement strand
GGGGACCGGACCGTCACCATCATCGACGCGTTCGAGGCCGTCGGTGCGTGCCTCGCCGGCCGGATCACCCGCGACGAGGTCGACGCGATCGAGCGGGCCATCTGTCCGGGCGAGGGCGCGTGCGGTGGCATGTACACGGCCAACACGATGGCGTCCGCGGCCGAGGCCATCGTGTTCGCGGTGTACATGCCACCGCACGCGCCCTCGCCCGGACAGATCACGCGCTCGATCGCGTCGACCTCGTCGCGGCTGATCCGTCCGGCGAGGCACGCGCCGACCGCCTCGAACGCGTCGATGATGGTGACGGTCTTGTCGCCGTACTTGCCGGGCAACGTCGAGCCGGCGTAGAGGAAGACCGCGGCGACATCGAGTCGCGCTGCCGCCATCAGCATGCCGGGCAGGGACTTGTCGCAGCCGGCCAGCAGGACGCCACCGTCGAGTTGCTCGGCGCGGAACACCGTCTCGACCGAGTCGGCGATCACCTCGCGCGACACCAGCGAGTAGTGCATGCCGTCGTGGCCCATCGAGATGCCGTCCGAGACCGAGATGGTGCCGAACTCGAGCGGGTAGCCGTCCGCACCGCGCACGCCGATCTTCGCCTGCTTGGCCAGCCGAGCAAGCGAGAGGTTGCACGGCGTGATCTCGTTCCACGACGACGCGACGCCGATCTGCGGCTTGCGCCAGTCGTCGTCGCCCATGCCGACCGCGCGCAGCATGCCGCGTGCGGCCGCCCGTTCCAGTCCGTCGGTGACGATCCCACTGTGTGGCTTGCGATGCTCGCGGGGCTGCTGAGTGCTCACGCTAGAACAGTAAGGGTTACCGTCTTGGCGTGTCTTCGGCCTCCCCCACCCCCACTGCGCGGACGTTCCGTCTGCCGCGGTCGGCGTATCTCATCGTGCTGTTCCTGGTGTTCTGCACGGTGCCGCTGGCGTTGGGGGACAACTCGGTCCACAGTGCCGCCGACGCGGCGGACAAGGGTGGCACCGGCGTCTCGGGGATCGAGCTGGGCCCGCGTGCCTTGCTGCTACTCCTCCCGATCGTGGTCGCGTGCTTCATCGCGCGGACGGCGACGACGGTCAGCCCGTCCGGGATTCGGGTGCGGGCACTGCTCGGATCGCGAACGCTGGCGTGGAGCGATCTGCGCGGGCTGTCAGTCGAGCAGCGCAGCGTCTACGCCGTGTGCCACGACGGATCGGTACGGCTGCCGTGCGTGCGCGTGAACGATCTGGCTGCGGTGTCCGCTGCCAGCGACGGTCGCCTGCCCGAAGTCTCGGCACCCAAGTTGAGGTTCGCCCCGTCGCGGCGCCGACCGCGTGGGATCCGCCGACGCTAGCCGGCGCCATTACCTCGCGCGGCTAGCTGACGACGTTCGTCAGCGGCTGGCCGGCGAGGAAGCAGGCCAGCTGTTCGTGCACGAGCGTGAGACCGCGGTCGACCCACCCCGTCGTCCCACCCCCGATGTGCGGGCTGATCAGCACGTTCGGCGCCAGCCAAAGGGGATGGTCCGGCGGTAGCGGCTCGGGATCGGTCACGTCGAGGAAGGCCGACAGCCGACGCGCCGCCAGCTCGGCGAGCAGCGCCTCGGTGTCCACCAGCGCGCCGCGCGCCACATTCACCAGCCGGGCACCATCGGGCATCGCGGCAAGGAACGTCGCATCGACGAGATGGTGGGTCTCCGGCGAGTAGGGCAGGGCGATCACCACGACGTCGTGCTCGGGCAGCAGGTCCGGCACGTCGGCCAGGGTCCGGACGCCCTCGCGCGCCGTCCGGCCCACAAGGGTCGCGGTGGCGTCCAGTGCGGTCATCACCGTCGCCACCCGGGCCCCGATGTCCCCCGCGCCCAGGACAAGGACCCGCTTGCCGGCCAGGCCGTCGGTCCGGTCGTCGTTCCACGTCCGCGCGCGTTGCAGGTCGAGCAGCCGCGGAAAGTCTCGGACCAGGTTGATCAGGCCGCCGACCGCGATCTCGGCCGTCGACGCCCCGTGCACGCCGCGACCGTTGCACAGCCGGACACCGGGCGGCAGGATCGGCGCCCAGGTCTCGAACCCGGCCGAGAGCAGCTGCACAACCTTCAGGCTGGACATGGTCGACACCACGGCGTCCGGTACGGATCCGCCCATGTACGCCGGCACCAGGAACTCGACCCGCTCGATCCCGGACGGCGGCTCGCCCCTCCAGTCCCAAACCAGGACCTCGACACCGAGGTCCTGGATTCGATCGCGGGCGGCCTGGGACGGAACGCAGACGGTCGTCACACAATTCAGGCTAGCTGGGCGGTTTCCGCCTCAACAGGCAGACTGGGGACGTGCCCCGTCTCGCCCGACCCGGTTTCGCGCTCGCGGCTGCGCTGCTGCTCGCGGGCTGTGGTGCGCGGGCCCAGGCCAGCGATCCGAAGTGGGTGCCGCAGCCCTCATTCACTGGCGAGGCGCACGCGCCGAGCATCGTGCCCATCGACCCGCAGCACCCGCCGGCGTCCCGTGTACCCGGTCAGCGGTCACCGGGCAACACGAGCCCGACGCCGAGCGGCTCGCCGACCACGCCGGCCGAAGACCCGGCGGTCGTGGCCAAGCACCTGGCGGCGCCGACCGGTCTCGTCCTGCTGCCCGACGGCACCGCGCTCGTGGGCGAGCGGACCACCGGACGCATCCTGCAGGTTCAGCCGCAGCCGGGCAAGCCGATCAAGATCATCCGCACGATCGGCGGAGTCAGCACGGTCGGCGGGGGCGGGCTGCTCGATCTCGCACTGTCGCCGCACTACGGCCAGGACAGCCTGATCTTCGCCTACGTGACGACGGCGACGGACAACCGCGTGGTCGCGTTCACGCTCACCGGACCGGTGACCCCCGTTCTCACCGGGATCCCGCGGGGCCCGAGCGACAACGCCGGACGCATCACCTTCGGCGCCGACGGCGACCTCTACATCGGGACGGGCGACGCGGGCCGGCCGGCGGACGCCGCCAACCTGGCCGCCGAGTCCGGCAAGGTCCTGCGGGTCACCGACATCGGCCAGCCCGCGCCGAACAACCCGTCGACCACCTCGCCGATGTTCACCTCGGGACATCGCGTGATCACCGGCCTGTGCGTCGAGCCGAACACCGGCGACATGCTCGAGGTCGGCCCCGAAGCCCAGGGCGCGGATGTGAACGTGCTGGTCGCCGGCCGGACGTACGGCTGGCCGCACGTGAGCGTCGATGACGGCCCGTCGGCCGCGACGCTCCCCGCCGCCGACGGCGCACCGGGCAGCTGCGCAGTGCAGCAGAACACGCTCTACATCACCTCACTGGACGGGCACGCGCTGCTGCAAGCGCCGCTGACCGTCAAGGGCACCTCGATCACCGTCGGGTCGTTCAAGGCCGATCTGGTCAACAAGTACGGCCGGCTGCTCACCGTGGTCGCCGCGCCGGACGGCGCACTGTGGCTGACCACGGCCAACCGGGACGGCCACGGCCAGCCGATTCCGGACGACGAGCGGGTGCTGCGGATCGTGATGTCCGGAGGCGGGGCCGACGCACCGGTGTAGCCGGCTGGGCGTTGGGAACGCGGCGGTCAGCGCAGCCGCTGGGCGACTCCGGCCGTGACAAGCCAGACCTCGTCCGAGCTGGCGGCCAGACGCTGGTTGAGCAGGCCGAGCACGTCTCGAAACAGCCGCTGCGGGCCGACCTCGGGCGCCAGCCCCGACCCGACCTCGTCACTGACCGCGACGACCAGCCGCTCGGTGGCCGCCCAGGCCCCGACCAGCCGATCGACCTCACCCGCCAGCCGGTCCTTGGCGTCGGGTTCGCCGGACCACAGCCCCACCTGCTCCAGCAGCGCGGCCAGCCAGTCCGAGATGCTGTCGAGCAGGACCGCCCCGACGCCGGCCGCGAACACCTCGGCGACCTGCCCGGCCTCGACCGGTCGCCAGTGCTCAGGACGATGCTCGCGGTGCCGGGCGATCCGCTCGGCCCACTCGGCGTCGTCGTCGTCGGACTCGACGGTGCCGATGTAGTCGACAGCGTCCTCGTCGGCGAGCAGCGCCTCGGCGTGCGCGGACTTGCCCGACCGCGCACCGCCCAACACCAGCACTCGCCGGCCCGATTCGGTCATGCCTTATCTATAGCCCCTATTCGCACGAGGGCCCCGATCCCTCGCCGAGGAGCGGCAATAGAGTGGCCGACCCGTTATCCGGCTCGCTCCGGTTTCTCGGTCGGTTGCGCTTGGGTTGGGCTGGTCGCGGCTGAGCTCGGGTTGGGCTGGGTCAAGGGCGCGGCGAGTCCCTGCTTCTTGCGCGGCTTGCGCCTCGTGACTAGTTGCGCTTGGGTCGGGCCGGGTCAAGGGCGCGGCGACGAGTCGGTCGTTCTTCGGTCGGCTTTCGTTGCTGGGCGGGGGTCGTGCTTGGGTCGGGCTGGGTCAAGGGCGCAGCGACGAGTCGGTGGTTTGTCGGTCGGCTTGCGTTGCTAGGCGGCAGTTGCGTTTGGGTCTCGGCTTTGCTGCTCACGGCTTCGTCGGGTCGTGACTTGCGGCTTCGTCGGGTCGCAAGTTTTCGAGAATTCGCTTACGAAATATGAGGAAAGTCCTTGCGCTGGTCACTCCGCGGTGGCATAATAGGTCACATGTTCCCGTCACGGTCAGCCTCGCGCGGGACGTCGCGTGCCGCGGACCGGATGCCGTTGGTGGACCCCGCGATCATGATCGCCACGCCTTCGCCCGCGGATGCACGTTGCCGGCCGGATGAGACGGCGTGGGCGTTGACACAGCTCGCCCCAGGACCAGCGTCGGTTCAGGTGTTGGATTCGCTGTATGCGTCCCGGCTCTCGGACGCCGGCCTGATCGATGCGCTGATCGCCTC
>JBDTGE010000047.1:0-18978 GCA_039937575.1 Jatrophihabitantaceae bacterium | reverse complement strand
TGCTGCCCGACCACGGCCCCGGTCGGCTTGTCGTTGACGTAGAAGTTGCCCGCTGCGAACCGCAGCATCTGCGACGCCTCGAGCACGGCGGACCGATCCCGAGCGAACACGGCACCGGTGAGCGCGTACGGCGACACGGACTCCAGCTGGGTCAGCGTGTCGGTCCACGCCGCGTCCTCGTACACGTGCACGGCCAGGATCGGGCCGAAGTACTCGCGCTTGAACACCTCGTCCGTCGGGTCCTCGGACACGATCACGCTGGGACGCACGAACCAGCCGACCGAGTCGTCGCTGCTCCCCCCGGCCAGGATCGAGGATCCCGACGTGGCCCAGGCCCGCTCCAGCGCGGTGGACAGTCGGTCGAACGCGCGCCGGTCGATGACCGCCCCACCGAAGTTGGTGAAGTCGCTGACGTCGCCGTAGGTCAGCGACTCAACCGTCGCCGCCAGCTCGTCCCGGACGCCGCCCTCCCAGAGCGAGCGCGGCAGATAGGCCCGCGACGCGGCCGAGCACTTCTGGCCCTGGTACTCGAACGCACCCCGCACCAGCCCGGTCACCACACCGCCCGGGTCGGCCGACGGGTGAGCGATGACGAAGTCCTTCCCGCCGGTCTCACCGACCAGCCGCGGATACGAGGCGTACGACCCGATGTTCGCGCCGACCGTCTGCCACAGGTGCTGGAACGTCGGCGTGGAGCCGGTGAAGTGGATCCCGGCCAGCGCCGGATGCGTCAGGGCCACCTGCGACACCGCGGCGCCGTCGCCGGTCACCAGGTTGATCACGCCGTCCGGCAGGCCGGCCGCCTCGAACAGCCGCATCGTGTGATGGGCGGCGAGCTGTTGGGTCGGCGACGGCTTCCACACCACCACGTTGCCCAGCACGGCCGGCGCCGACGGCAGGTTCCCAGCGATCGCGGTGAAGTTGAACGGCGTGATCGCCAGAACGAACCCCTCCAGCGGCCGGTAGTCCGACCGGTTCCACACACCGGGCGAACTGGACGGCTGCTGCTGCAGGATCTCCCGGGCGAACTGAACGTTGAACCGCAGGAAGTCGGCCAGCTCGCACGCCGCGTCGATCTCGGCCTGCTGCACCGTCTTGGACTGCCCGAGCATCGTCGCCGCGTTCAACCGGTCCCGCCACGGACCGGACAACAGGTCCGCTGCCCGCAGGAACACCGCCGCCCGCTCGTCGAACGGCAACTCGCGCCACGCCGGCGCCGCCGACAGCGCCGCCCCGATCGCCGACTGGACATCGCCGACCGTGGCCTGCGCCGTTTCACCGAGCACCAACGAGTGCCGGTGCGGCGACACCACCGGCAACCGGTCACCCCCGGCCATCCGCTGCACGCCGCCGACCGTCATCGTCAGTTCGGCCCGGTCCGCGGAGAGCGCCTGGAGTTCAGCGGCCAGACTCGTCGACTCGGCGCTGCCCGGCGCGTAGGTGCGGACCGGCTCGTTGACCGGCACTGGGGGGTGCGTGATTGCGTCCATGTCCCGATCGTGCCACCCCTGCGATCGTGCCACCCCTCCGATCGTGCCACGCCCCCGATCGTGCCACGCCCCCGATCGCTCAGGCGCCGGTCACCAGCGTCTGGAGTTCCTGCCCGGCATACCAGCAGAGCTCGTAGCCCTCCGCGTCGTCGACGGCGTCCTGGGCACTGCGCTCGCCGAGGTCGGCCGCAGTGATCGCGGCGACCGCCGCGGCCACAGCGGATTCGGCCGCGGCGTCGTCCACGTGGAAGGAGGCGACGTGCGTCAGGGCGATCGGACCGGCCAACCGGACGACCCCGCGATCGAGATCATCGCGCACCTCGACCGCGCCGTCAGGTGCGTCCAGCGCGATCACGACCCGCCGCCGGAGCGCGTCCGGGTCACCGTCGAGCAGGCGAAGCGACGCCCGCGCGGCCTCGGTCATGGCCGCGTACTCCAGCTCGTCGATATCGTCGTCGACGTACCACTCGCGCAGCCCCGGCGTCACGGCGAACGCGGTGAACGGCGGGGCACCGATCGCCCCGGAGTCGTGCAGCCGGCGCAGCCCGGTGCTCGTGGTGGGCAGGTAGACCCTCATGCCTCACCGCTCGACACTCGGCTGGCGCCGCCCGCCCGGGCCGGCGGCGCAGACGGGGCGGACGGGGCGGACAGCTGGCGCCGCAACTGATCGGCCGCGGTCCGGCGAGCCGTGTCGAGCACCTCGGTGCGCGGTGTCGGGTCCATCAGGTTCAGGCCCATGACGGCCAGGTCGTCCGGCTCGGGGGCCAGCTCGTACACCCGCACGCCGCGGGCCC
This sequence comes from Jatrophihabitantaceae bacterium, assembly GCA_039937575.1. Taxonomy (GTDB): domain Bacteria; phylum Actinomycetota; class Actinomycetes; order Mycobacteriales; family Jatrophihabitantaceae; genus JBDTGE01. The sequence goes on along the minus strand of JBDTGE010000047.1, from coordinate 16,694 downwards.
GCAGTGCCGCGATGTCGCCGGCGATCGTCTTGGCGATCGAGCGACGGACCGCGCGCTCGAGCCGCTGCACCGCCGTCCTCGGGTTCGGGTTGCCCCGCCCGCCCATCGGCGCGAGGACGTACACCTCGTCCACCGCGGTGTCGAGCAACAGGTCGATCGACGCGTTCGACGTGACGCCGCCGTCCACGTACGGGACACCGTCGATCACCGTCGGCGCGTACCACCCCGGGATCGAGCACGACGCCGTGACCGCATCGGCGAGTGATGCCGTGCGAACGATGCGCGGTACCCCGTCCCGTCGGGGCGCGAAGTTGTCCCGCCCGAACACGACGCGCCGACCGGTCGAGTAGTCGACCGCCACCACCCACGGCCGCGGTGCATCCGGCCAACGATCGGCGCGTCCGCCCGCCGTTGCCACCCCGGCCATCAGCTCGTGCACCGGGTCCAGCGTTCCTCGACCCACCGGCAGGAGACCGGACAGGGCCACGATCGGCGGCGTCCGGCGGGGATGCCGGATCCCGTCGAGCAGTAGCCGGGGCGCGGCCGGGCGCATCCGGGGACGCGGCGGCAACGCACCGCCGGTGCTGTCGTAGTCGAAGGGGATCGGCAGGTCATCGGGCAACGGGGTCCCCTGGTGGTGCCGGCACAGCGCGTCGACCGGCAGGCCGCAGCCGAGCAGCCCCGCGGCGACGGACCCGGCCGATGTACCCACCGCGAGGTCGACCTCGCGGGCATCGAAGCCGGCCACCGACTCGATCGCCGACAGGGCGCCGAGCATCCAGGCGAACCCGAGCACACCGCCCCCACCGAGGACGAGCGCGCGGCGCGGCGGTGTGGCAACCATCAGCGGGACTCCTTCGTCGTGGTACGGACCGAGCGGCGTAGCGCGCCCTCGGCCCGAGCTAGCTCTTGCTCGCTGGCGGACACGAGCTCGGCCAGGCTGTCGGTGATCAGCGCCGCGAACAGCGCGACGTCCGGTGTCGCGTCCCGATCGGCGTTGATGCCGTAGAACACGCGGCCGTCGTAGGACGTCACGGCCACCGACAGGGCCTGTCCCCGGCCTAGCGGCAGGAACGGGAACATCTCGGTCATCCGGGCGCCCGCGGCGTACATCGGGAACTGCGGCCCGGGCGCGTTGCTGATCACCAGGCTGAACAGCCGACGGGTGAGCTCGTTCGCCGCGCGGGCGCCGAGCGCGTGCAACGTCGGCGGCGCGAAGCCGCCGAGTGCGACGAGTGCGTCGGCACCCACCGACCGGCCCGAGTCGGCGTGCCCCTGCGACGCGAGCTGGATGTGGGCCAGCCGCTGCAGCGAGTCGGCCGTCCCGACCGGCAGGTCCACCAGCAGCGCGGACACCCGGTCCCGGGCACCACCCGACCCGGGCACCAGCGCTCGCACCATCGCCGTCGGCCGGAGCGCTTGTCCACGCGCGATCAGCCAACTGCGCAGCGCCCCGGTCACCGTGGCCAGCACTACCTCGTGGACCGTCCCACCGTGCGCGCGCCGAACCTGCCGGTAGTCGTCCAACGACGTGCGGGCGATCGCCAGCCGCCGCTGCTCACCGACCTCGACGTGCAACGGCGAGTCGGCCGGCCGACGCAGCGCCGAGGACGCCGTGTGCCGCGCGCCGCGCGCCGCACCGGCCATCCGGGCCGTACTCGAGCGCGCGTCCCGAACCCCCAGCCGCACCAGGTCGGCCAGGGCCGCAGGGCGGAGGAGCACGCCGGTCAGCGCGTCGGCGACGAGCGCCGTCCGGGTCGGTTCGGGCTCGGGCATCCACACCGCGCCCGCCGTCCGGCGCGGCTGCGGGGATGCGTCCAGCAGCACCTGTGCGACGTCCACCGCGCCGAACCCGTCCACCATCAAGTGGTGCGTCTTGGTCACGATCGCCACCCGGTCGCCGGCCAGCCCCTCGACGAAGTACATCTCCCACAGCGGCCGGTTGCGATCGAGCCCGCGGGACTGGATGCGCGCACAGAACTCCAGCAGCGCGTCATCGGTGCCCGGTCGTGGCATCGCGGATCGCCGTACGTGGTAGCTGATGTCGAACGCCCGGTCGTCGATCCAGACCGGGCTCGCGAGCCTGCCGGGCCCGGTCCGCAGCTTCTGCCGGTACCGCGGGACGAGCGAGATGCGTTCCTCGAGCAGCCGGACCAGCCGGTCGTAGTCCAAGCCCGCGTCCGGAGTCTGGAACACCGCCAGCCCGCCGACGTGCTGCGGCGTCGTGCGCCCCTCGCGGCAATAGAACGAGACGTCCGCCGACCTCAGGCGTTCCCTCATCCGCGACCGGCTCCTGCGCAACGCACCGCCTCATTGTCACAGACACCGGACGCTCAACGTCGCCGGCCACGCCCCGCCGGGCCGGACGCAACACCGGCCAGGGTCGCGGCCAGATCGCCGATCGCGCGGCGCAGCGGACTGGACGGGCGGGCCTCGCCGAGCGAGCGCCCGGTGGCCAGCGCAGCGTCGAGCGAGTCCGGATCGAACGGCAGCAGCCCCGACGGGCTGCAGCCGGCGAACCGCTCGAGCGCACCGGTCAGTTCGGCCGCCGGATCACCGGGCATCACACCGCGACGCACGCGGTTGAGCACCACCCACACCGGCGCCGCCAGGTCGAGTTCACGCAGGTCGGCCAGGGCCCGGACCAGCCGCTGCATGCCGATCGGATCGGCCGCACCGACGGTGAGGACGACGTCCGCCGTCTGCAGCACCGACAACGTCGCCCCGTTACGCCGCGGCGCGAGCGAGTCGAAGGAAAGTTCCTCGTCGGTCTCCAGCGAGAAGCCGCAGTCGACGACGGTGAAGTCGGCCAGCGCGCGCGCCACGGCGAGCACCGATTCGACCGCCGCCGGACGCAGCTCGGGCCAGCGCGCGGCGAGCGGCACACCGGTCAGCACCCGCAAGCCGGGGGTCAGCTGCCAGCACAGCGCGGCCAGTGCGGCCGGATCCAGCCGGGTGGCCGCGGCCTGGCGGCAGGCGCCGGCCAGCCCCGGCGAGTCGTCGAGCAGGCCGAGCACCGCCGCGACCGTGCCGCCGTAGACGTCCGCGTCGGCCAGCATCGCGGCCAGGCCGAGCCGGGCGAGCTCGTCGGCCAGCGTCACGGCCACGGTCGTGCGTCCGGGTGCGCCGGTCGGACCCCACACCGCGACGACAGTGCCCCGTCGCGACGGTTCGGTGGCCGGCAGCGGGACGCCACCGGGCGGGATCGCCATCGACGTGGACGGATCGCCGAACATGCGCGCGGTCCGCGCCGCCGACTCCGGCGCCCCCGTGGCGCGTACCGCCTCGACCAGCATCGACGCGACGACCGACGGGTCGGCGTCGGCCGGGACGAGATGCTCGATCCCCAGCGCGCGCAGGCGATCCTCCGCCGCGCTGTCACCGCGTGGCACCACACCCACCGGGGCAACCTCGGCGGCGATCAGCCGGTCGACCGCGTCGGCGTCCAGGTGCCGCAGCGCCGCCGAGACCAGCGCGGCGCGACCCTGGCCGGCCGCGGCCACCGACAGCAGCTCCACGACGTCCACGCAGCGGCGCGAGATGGTGACCCCGAAGTCACCCTCCTCCAGGGCCGAGACCAGGTCGGTCTCCCACGCTGCGCCCCCGGCCGCGGTCAGGACCGGGAGCTTCATGACGACGGCAGCAGGCAGGGGTCCAGGTCGGGGAGGGCGTCGTTCGCTCCGGCCCGCGGCGCACCGGTCAGCACGCCGGCCCGGAGCACCGCACCGTCGCGCGCGAGTGCCGCGACCACCCGGGCGGCCAGGGTCGCCGAGACGCCGACCACCACGTCCTGGCCACCGCTGGACCCGATATGCTGATCGCTGACCCGGACGTCCTGCACGGTGACGTCGGCCAGCAGCACGACGCTGGGACAGGTCTTGGTCGACACCCAGACCTCGATGCGCTCACCGGACTGCAACGGGGGTGCGTTCCCCGCCTCGAACGGGACGCTCAGGGTCGTCGCCGCCGTCCGCTCGCCGAGCGCGGCGGCGGGCAGCAACTCGCCCCGGCCCAGCGCCCGGTTGAGCTGGCGGCCCACGGCGCGCGAGGTGTCGGCCAGGTAGACGCCTTCGCCCCGGCCGGGCAGCTGCACCGCGACCAGCCGCACATCGGCGGCGCGCAGCGTGGATCCGGCCGCGAGGTCGTGCGTCACCGCTACCAGCCGGTGCGTGTGGTCCGCCCCCGACACGACCTTCGCCCCGATCAGCACCGACGCGAGCACCAGGACGACCCCGGCGACCAGCCGCAGGTCGAACCAGCTCGGTGTCTTGACCCGCTTCGGGTTCGGCGACGACAGGCTCACGTTCGACATAATGCCCGAACTGCGCGAACCAGGCGATAGCCCGACGACATCGGCTGTGGACAACCGGACGCGGTTCGCCCCAGCTGCCACACTGGACGCCATGGCTGCCGATCGGTTCCTCACCCTCGCCGACGTGGCGGAGGTGCTCAACATCTCGGCGTCCCAGACCTACGCACTGGTCCGCAGCGGCGAGCTGGAGGGCATCAAGATCGGCGGTCGCGGCCAGTGGCGGGTCGAGCGGGACAAGCTGGAGAGCTACATCGCGCGCATGTACGACCAGACCCGCACCTTCGTCTCGGCCCACCCGCTCTTGGACACTGACGCCGAAGACGCCTAGGCCTCGCATAGTCCTCACCCAGAATCTGCATAGACCTCGCGTAGACCTCGCCCCGATCTTCCCTAGATCTCCCGGCGCACGGCCGCCAGCGCGGTCATCGGAATCAGCCGCACCTCGCGCACCGCGGCCGCTCGCCGCGCCTCGCCGCTTGCATGCACAGCCACCTCCACGTAGTCCGAGCCGACCCGGTCCAGGGTCGCGGCGAGCGTCGTCGCGTCGCTCAGGTGCAGCACCACCGGTGATCGATCGCGGGCGATGCGGCGCAGCACGAACCACAGGCCGAGCCGGGCCGTCACCGCGTCCAGGGTTCCGGGCACCGTCGCCGCGCGGCCGAGCCCGCCGATCCCGGTGACCGCACCGAGCCGGACGAGCACCTCGCGGCCCCCGTCCTGCTCCAGCAACACCCAGTCCGGTCCGAGCCGCTCGAGCGTCCCCGTGAGCGCACCGGCTCCGGCCGTCCACAGCCGGATCGCGGCGCCGACGGCCGGGCGCAGCCGGTCGACCAGCGTGAGTGCGCCGATCTCCGCTCGGGTGCGGTCCTGCACCTCGGCCGCCCGCTCGGCCTGCTCGAGCGCGTCGGCCTGGGCCTCCAGATCGGCGAACAGCGCGCTCCACCGCATCAGCGCACGCCGACCGGACGTTCGTACTGCGCCTGGACGTCGTCGAGGAAGCGCAGCGCGGCCCGGACGGTCTCGACCCGCCACGACGCGAGCACCCGCCCGAAGCCGTCCTCGGCGTCCTGTTGCTGGTTCAGCGCAGCCTCGACCCGGGCGAACGCCGTGCGCTGCGCGGCGATCAGCCGCAGCGGGCCGCGGCCGCGGCGCTCCAGCAGCGCCAGTTTGACCAGCAGCTCCGAGCGCCCGTCCCGGACGTAGACCACCGGCCGTCCCAGCCACAGCCGGACCGCCTTCGAGCCGTCGACGGTGGCCGCGAGTACCGATCGTTGCGGTCCGCGCCCACCGCGCTCGGTGCTCTCGAGCGCCACCAGCCCCCGCTCGGTCAACCGCGCGGCGGCGCGGTAGACGATCGGTCGCGGCACGTGCCAGGCCCGGCCGATCTCGCCGGTGTGCGCCGTCAGCGCCGCGATCGCGAACCCGTGCCGCGGCTGCTCGGCGATCAGGGCCAGCACGATCCATTCAGCCAGCGACAGCTGCGGAAGTTCGATCACCTGCGCCAGCGTAGATGGCCGGCATCTTCACGCGCCGAAACCCACTCGGTAGTCTCAACGTGACTAGTGTTAGTAACACTGCGACTACCGCGTCGAGGAGGGCCCGCGAGATGACCGCCGCCCGCCGCCCGCGCTTGCGCCCGCTGGTCGTCGAGTCCCCGCCACCCGCACGCCTGCCCGGTTGGCTGCCCGACGGCACACCCCGGTACGCACCGGTCGGTCGCCTGCTCACCGAGGGCGACCACGTCTGTTGTCACTCGTGCGGCAGCTGGTTCCTGTCGGTCGCCAGTCATCTGCGCGTCCACGGCTGGTCCAAGGCCGGGTACGTCCAGGCGTTCGGGCTCGAGGTCGCGAACCCGCTCGCCGGCCCGGCCACCGGCAAGCGCCGGGCCGCCGCCCTCGCTGCTCGGCAGCTCAGCGAGCCGGCGATACGGGGCGCGTTCGGCCGCCCGAGCGCGTCGGGCGCGCGAGCAGCTCGGCCAGCGTGCGCGGTCGGCCGCCGTGGCGTTCAGGTTCGCCGACTTCACCGACTACGTGGCCGACCGACGCGCATCCGGGATGACCTGGACGGCCATGGCGGCCGAGACCGGGCTGCCCGAGACCACGCTGCGGCGCCGTCGCTGACCGGTCATTCCGGGATGATCCACGACCCACCCCGCACCGCACAGCCCACCCGTCATACCGGGGTAGGGGGTGGGTTCCCCCCGTGGGTGCGCGCGATCGTGCCGCGTTGGCGGCATGCTGGACGGGTGAAGAGTGTGCTGGTCCGGTCGGCGCCTGCGGCGGCCGAGGAGATGGCGTGGCCCGGGTTGCTCATCGAGCAGATGGTGGCGCCGTTGACCAAGCTGGCCGGCCGTTGGCGCGGCCTGGGGCCGGCCGCCGTCCTGGCGCTCGCGGCTCTGGCGCTCGCGTCGGCTCGCCTGCACCACGGCCACGTTCCCGTCGGGCTGGCTGTCGCCGGTGCCCTCGTGGCGACGGTTCCCCTGTTGGCGGTTCGTCGCTGGCCACTTGCCGGCTTGGGGCTGGTGGTGCTCGCGAACGGCGGGTACGTCGCTGCGGCGCGGCTGTCCTGGCCGTTGACCGCGGTGATCGCTTGGCTGGTCGCTACGGCGTTGGCGCCCATGCTCTTGCGCCGCGGTCCCGCGGTGGCGCTACTGATCGTCTCGGAGTTGGCGGTCGTGGTCGCGGTGTTCGTGCCGGCGACGGTGAACGCGACGCCGTGGGACGCCACCCTGGCCGAGGCGTTGGCGTTGTTGGTGGCGTGGGGACTGGGCGAGAGCGTGCGAGCTCGTCGCCTGTCGGCGGCCCGCGCGGCGAGCGTGGCCGGACAGCTGCGCAGCTTGCACGAGCGTGACGCGGTAGCGCGTGGCCGCGAGGGGCTGGCGCGTGAGTTGCATGACGTGGTGGCTCATCACGTCTCGCTGATCGCGGTTCGGGCCGCGACGGCGCCGTACCAGGTGGACGAGCTGTCGGCGTCCGCCCGGCTGGCTTTCGGTGATATCGCGGCCGAGGCCCGGGCCGCGTTGGAGGAGCTGCGTACGGTGCTGGGCGTGTTGCGCTCACCCGATGGCCTCGCGCCACAGGCGCCCCAACCGGTACTGGCCGACCTGCCGGCGCTGGTCGAGCGGGTTCGCCTGAGCGGGCTGGACGTGCTGCTCACCTGCTCGGGAGACGAGCGGCCGTTGGCCGAGTCGGTGCAGTTGTGCTGCTATCGGATCGTGCAAGAGGCGTTGACCAATGCCGGGCGGCATGCAGCGCGATCGCGGGTCACCGTGCAGGTGTCTTACGGGCGCCACGACGTGGCAGTCGTCATAACCGATACCGGCGGCGCAGCGGTCGATGACTGCTCCCGCCCGGGCGGCGGCTTCGGGTTGATCGGCATGCGCGAGCGGGTGGCGGCGCTGGGTGGCGATTTTCACGCCGGTGCGCGGGGATCCGGGTTCGAGGTCAAGGCCCGTATCCCGGTTGCGATCGCTCGGGCCCGGTTGCCCGCGTGAGCCGCAGTGGCCCGCTGCGACTGCTGATCGTCGATGATCAGGCCGTCGTACGGCTGGGCTTCAGCGCGCTGCTGCAGTCCCAGCCCGACCTGACGGTAATCGGTGTCGCCGCGGACGGGGCCCAAGCGTTACGGCTGGCCCGCCAGCACGCCCCGGACGTGGTGTTGATGGATGTGCGGATGCCGGTGATGGGTGGCATCGAGGCCACCCAGGCGCTCCAGCGGCTACCCGACCCACCCCGGGTGCTGGTGCTGACCACCTTCGATCTGGACGAGTACGTCTATGACGCGCTGCGGGCAGGCGCGAGCGGGTTCCTGCTCAAGGACGCCACACCAGAACAGATCCTCGAGGCCGTGCGGGTCATCGGCGACGGCCAGGCGCTGCTGGCGCCGGGTGTGACCCGTCGGCTGATCGCTGACTTCGCCGGCCGTCACCGGTTGGTGGCGCCCCGCCAACTCGATCGGCTCACGGCCCGCGAACGTGAGGTGTTCGGCCTGCTCGCGCGGGGTCTGGCCAACGCGGAGATCGCGGGCCGGCTGCATCTGGCCGAACAGACGGTGAAGACGCACGTCAGCGCAGTGTTGCTCAAACTCGGGCTGCGCGACCGGGTCCAGGCGGTGGTCCTGGCCTACGAATCCGGGCTGGTGGTGCCGGGCGCGGCCGATCGTCCGGGGCAGACCGAGTCACCCTGAAGTACGGCACGATCACCCGGATTCGCATACTCGCGCCCGACGCGCGCGGCCACCGGTCCCGCCTAGCGTCGACACCATGATCGAAGCGAGAGAGCTGAGCAAACGGTTCGGATCCGCGCGGGCCGTGGACGGGTTGAGTTTCACGGTTCGCCCCGGCCTCGTGACCGGATTCCTGGGCCCGAACGGCGCCGGCAAGTCCACCACGATGCGGATGATCCTCGGCCTGGACCGACCCACCCGCGGCACGATCACGATCGACGGGCGGCCGTACGCGGACATCTGCCGGCCGCTGCACCACGTCGGCGCGGTGCTCGAGGTCCGGGCGGTTCATGGCGGGCGGAGCGCGTACAACCACCTGCTCTGCCTGGCCCAGAGCAACGGCATCCAGGCTCGCCGGGTGGACGAGGTGCTCGATCTGGTCGGCCTGAGTGAGGTGGCGCGCCGGCGGGCCGGCAAGTTCTCCCTCGGGATGAGTCAACGGCTCGGGCTGGCCGCGGCCCTGCTGGGCGACCCCCCGGTCCTGATCTGCGACGAGCCGGTGAACGGCCTGGACCCCGAAGGGATCTTGTGGATCCGCACGCTGCTGCGGGCGCTGGCCGCCGAGGGGCGGACCGTGTTCGTGTCCAGCCATCTGATGAGCGAGATGGCGCTGACCGCGGATCACCTCATCGTGATCGGCCAGGGCTGCCTGCTCGCCGACGCCAGCACCGCCGACATCATCGCCGCCAGTTCGGTCAACTACGTCCTCGTTCGCTCCCCCGAGGCGAGCGGCCTGGCGGACGTGCTTCGTCGGGCCGGCGCCAATGCAACCGCCGAACCTGACGGGTCCGGGCTGCGCGTGACCGGCGCCGAGTGCGCCACGATCGGCGACCTCGCCGCTCGTGCCGGGATCGCGATTCACGAGCTGACCCCCCACCACGCATCGCTGGAGGCGGCGTACATGGAACTGACCCGCGATCACATTGACTTCCATACCGATCCGCCCGCCGGTGGACCCCCGGTTCTCGGCCCCCCGAACGACCGGGTGGCCTGACATGAGCGCAGTCAGCACCGCCGGCGGCCGTCCGTACGCGTCCACGATCGGGTTCGGCAACGTGTTGCGCTCCGAGTTGACCAAGCTACGCACCGTCCGCGCCACCTACTGGACCACGCTGCTCGCAGTCCTGGGCACCGTCGGTCTCGGTGCCCTGATCTGCGCCCGGACGGCGTACAACATCAACCGGGGAGATCAGGGCGTGATCGGCTTCGACCCCACGCTGACCAGCCTGAACGGCATCTACCTCGCCCAGATCGCCGCCGGCGCCCTCGGGGTTCTCACGATCAGCTCCGAATACGGCACCGGGATGATCCGCGCCACCCTCGGCGCGGTCCCGCAACGGCGCGCCCTGCTCGCCGCCAAGGGCCTCGTGTTCGCCATCGCGACCCTGATCGCCGGCGAGATCCTGAGCTTCGCCGCCTTCACCGTCGGGCAGGGGTTGCTCTCCGGTGCCCACGCCGGCGCGGCACTCGGTCAACCGGGCGTGCTGCGCGCCACGATCGGCGGTGGCCTCTACCTGACGGCAGTCGGGCTGCTCGGCTTCGGTCTGGGCGCCCTCATCCGGCACACCGCCGGAGCCCTGTCCGCGTTCTTCGGCATCCTGTTCGCACTGCGAGGGCTGGTCGACATACTGCCTTCGGGTTGGCAGGGCGACGTGTCCAAGTACATGCCGCCGAACGCCGGCAGCCAGATCATCACCGTCGTCCGCGGCCACGACACGCTGCCGCCCTGGGCCGGGCTCGGGGTGCTGTGCCTCTACGCCGTCGCGGCGATGGGCGCGGCCACCGCGCTAATCGGCCACCGCGACGCCTGAGGGCGAAGCGCCTGAGGGCGAAGCGCCTCGGGCCCGCCGCCGGATAGCACGCCGTTACAGCAGAAATGCAGCGCGATCACTCAGCGTATTTCACGAGCATGGGGAGGAAGATGGTGCGATGACTGCGAATCGGCAAGGTAGGCGGTGGGCGCGCGGCTGGCCGTGGGCGGTGCCGGTGGTGACGGCGGGCATCGTGGTCGCGGGGTTCCAGCTGATGTCGCCGGCCTCGGCCGCAACCCATCCGAACCTGCCGACGCGTACGGCCGCGCAGTTGCTGGCCGCCGTACAGACGAGCACGACGCAGGCGCTGTCCGGCACGGTCGTCGAGAGCGCGGCTCTCGGGCTACCGTCGCTGCCGGGGGCCGACAACAGTGCATCGCTCTCATGGCAGTCGCTCGTGATCGGCTCGCACACCGCGCGGGTCTGGGTCGCCGGTCCGGACAAGCAACGGGTGGCCCTGCTGGGCACTCTGAGCGAGTCGGACGTCATACACGACGGCAACGATGTGTGGACCTACACGTCCAGCAGCAACGAGGTCACGCACACCGTTCTCCCGGCCCACGACAGCAGCCGTTCGAAGACTTCGCCGCCGGACGCGGTCCCGGACACTCCGATGTCCGTGGCCAACCAGATCCTCAAGGCGATCGATCCGTCAACGCGCGTCACCGTCGACAGCACCCGGGTCGTGGCCGGCCACGCCGCTTACACCTTGATGTTGGTGCCGCGTGACACCCGCTCGACGATCAAGAAGGTGACGATCGCACTGGACAGCAAGCACTTCGTGCCACTGCAGGTTCAGGTGTTCGGCTCCGGATCCAAGCCGGCGTTCCAGATCGGGTTCTCCCGGGGTCTGTCGTTCGCCACACCCAGTTCCTCGGTGTTCCAGTTCCACGTTCCCGCGGGCGCCACCACGACCACGAATCCGTTGATCGGGCGAGAGGATCATGGGCGGCACGGCAATCGCGGGGCGAACGCACCGACGTCCGCTCCGCGCGCGACTGCGACCGGTGCGCCGAAGGTCATCGGGTCAGGCTGGACGACGATCGCCTACTTCGCCCACGGCCTGCCGACCGGGTCGGCCGGCGGACTGCTCGACCAGGCGACCAACCCCGTCGGCTCGAGCGGTGATCGGATGCTGAGTACCTCCCTGCTGAATGTCCTGTTCACCAAGGACGGGCGGGTATTCCTCGGCGCGGTGACCCCGAGCGTGCTCGAGCAGGCCGCCGCCACCACTCCGCGGTGACCACCGACGCTGCCGTGGAGGCGGCGGACGAGCGGCGATCGCCCGAGCCCCGGCAACCGTCGCCCCTCGGCGCTTCCCTGGCGCTCCGCACGAACGGGCTGACCCGGGCCTTCGGCAAGCAGATCGCGGTCCAAGACGTGCACCTGGAGGTTCCGCGCGGGGCGGTGTACGGATTTCTCGGGCCCAACGGCTCGGGCAAGACCACCACGATCCGGATGCTGCTCGGCCTGCTGTATGCCGACAGCGGCGACATCGAGATACTCGGTCAGCCGATGCCGCACTCCGCGTCGACGGTCTTGCCCCGGATCGGCGCGCTCATCGAGGGGCCGGCGTTCCACCCGTACCTCACCGGACGGCAGAACCTGCGCCGGCTCGACCACTGCGACGCCACCGCCGATCCGGTCACCGGCGGACACCGAATCGCCGACGCGCTATCCCGCGTCGGCCTGAGCGCCGCCGCTGAGAAGAAGTACCGCAACTACTCGCTGGGCATGAAGCAGCGCCTCGGTCTTGCGGCGGCGCTGCTGCAGCCTCGGGACCTGCTGATCCTCGACGAGCCGACCAACGGGCTCGACCCGCAGGGCACCCGCGAAGTCCGCAACCTGGTGCGCGAACTGGCCTGCGACGGGACCACGGTGCTCGTGTCCAGCCATCTGCTCAGTGAGATCGAGCAGGTCGCCACCCACGTCGGCATCATGTCGGCCGGCGTACTGGTGCGCCAAGGCACGCTGTCGGAGGTGCTGTCCGACGGCGCCGCATCAATCCTCGTGACGACGCCGGACACCGCGCTGGCCCGCAGCGTGCTCGAGCGGCTGAACCTGAAGGAGGTCAACGACAGCGGGGCCGACACCGTCGCGGCCCGGCTCGGGGACCTGGCCGTCGAGGACATCGCCACTGAACTGGTGTCCGCCGGCGTGCGGCTGCGCGGTCTACAGGTGGAGCGGCCCGATCTCGAAGATCTGTTCGTGTCGATCACCGGTGAGGGCTTCGATGTCCTCAACTGATCTCGCCGGCGACCCCACGACCGCGGCCGACGCCGGCCCGCGGCCGCGCTTTCGCGGCGCGTTCGGGCGCCAGTTCGGCTCCGAGATGCGCCTGATCCTCACTCGTCGCCGCAACATCGCATTACTGGTCGTCCTGGCGATCGTGCCGTTGTTCATCGGTATCGCCGTCGACATCAGTCAACCGCGTAACGGCGACGGACCGCAGTTCCTCGGTCAGATCACCGGCAACGGACTGTTCCTCGTCTTCACCGCCCTCACCGTCTCGCTGCCGTTCTTTTTCCCCCTGGTGATCGGTGTCGTCTCCGGCGACTGCATCGCCGGCGAGGCGAACATCGGAACCCTGCGCTACCTGTTGACCGTGCCCGTCACCCGCGGGCGACTGCTCGCCGTCAAGGCCCTGGCGATCGCGGCTTTCACCGCGGTCGCCGTCGCCGTCGTCACCGTCGTCGGCGTCCTGACCGGGTTCGCCCTGTTCGGGCTGCATCCCTTGACGCTGCTCTCGGGCGACACCGTCAGCATCGGCGACGGGTTGCTGCGAACGCTCGCGATCGCGGCCTACGTCGGACTGGCCGTGTTCGCCCTCGGCGCAATAGGGATCTTCATTTCGACGCTGACCGAAAACGCCATCGCGGCGATGGCGGCCACGATCGGCGTCGCGATCTTCTCTGCGTTGTTGGACGCCGTGCCCCAGCTCTCATCGATCCACTCCGTCCTGCTCACCGATCACTGGCTGGGCTTCGGGGAACTGCTGCGCACCTCGGTCAGCTACACCGACCTGGGCGACTGGACCGCGCTCCACCTCGCCTACGCGGCGATCTTCCTCAGCCTGGCCTACAGCCGCATCACGACGAAGGACATCACGAGCTAGCCCGGCCGCGGTGGACCGGCCTCACCGCGTTCGGTCCTGATCGGCCACACTGGGACCCGCGGTCGAGTGCGGTGACGACTCGATGTAGCGCCCCGCATCGAGGTCGGCGAGTAGGCCGGGATGCGTCGGGGTCCACCCGAAGAGCTCGCGGGTCAGCGTGTTCGACGCCGCCGAGTCCATTCCGAAGAACCCACCTATCCAGCCGAAGTGTTCGGCCGCTCGCGCGGCCGGGATCGACTGCGCTGGGACTCCGATCGAGCGGCCGATCGCCTCGGCGATGTCCCGGGTGGGCAGGCCCGGCTCGTCGACCGCGTGCAGCACCGACCCGGCGGGTGCCGACTCGACGGCCAGCCGGACGAGCTGGGCGGCGTCGAGCCGGTGCACGGCGGGCCAGCGGTTGCTGCCGTCCTCGACGTACCCCGCGACGCCGGTGCGGCGCGCGAGTTCGACGAGCGTCGCGATGAACCCCTGATCGCCCGGGCCGTGAACCGTCGGCGCGAACCGGACCACCGCGGTCCGCACACCCCGCTCGGCCAGCGACAGCACCACGTCGCCGGTGGCGACGCGGGGGTGCAGCGCCGCGTCCGGTCGGTCGCGTTCGGTCGCGACCCGGCCGCCGCCCAGGCCGAGCACCCCCGCGGCGACGACCAGTGGTGCGTCCGTACCCGCGAGGACCTCGCCGAACGTCTCGATGGCCCGTCGGTCGATCTGCGCCGCCTCGAGCATCTGCGAGAAGTCGTGGTGGTAGCCCAGGTGGACGATGCCCTCGGCCTGCTCCGCGCCGGAGCGCAGCGACCCGATGTCCTCGAGGCTGCCGCGATGGACGTCGGCGCCGAGGCCGGCGACGGTGTGGGCCGCGCGGTCAGAACGGGCGAGGCCGAGGACGTCGTGGCCGACGGCGAGCAGTTCGGGTACGAGCGCCGAGCCGATCCAACCGGATGCACCGGTGACGAACACGCGCATGGAGAGCCTCCTAAGGACGGGCGGTCCGCCGACCGCGGTTGATGTCATGTGATGACATCAACGCTAGCACGGTCATGTCATTCTGTGTCATCAGTATGCTTCCGGGATGGGTCGATGGCAGCCGGACGCGCGCGGGCGGCTGGCTCAGGCGGCGATGGAGCTCTACGCCGAGCGCGGCTACGAGCAAGCGACCGTCGCGGAGATCGCCGATCGGGCCGGCCTGACCGCGCGGACGTTCTTCCGGTACTTCGCCGACAAGCGCGAGGTGCTGTTCGCCGGATCGGACGCGCTGGGCGAGCAGATGATGCTCGCCCTCACCGCCGCTGCCGCCACGGACCCGCCGCTCGCCGCCGTCGCCGCCGCACTCGACGTGGTGGCCGAACTCATCGGCGCGGACCGCGCGTACTCGCGGCGGCGCCAGGCGGTCATCGTCGCGAACGCCGACCTGCAAGAACGCGAGCTGACCAAGCTCGCGTCCTGGTCGCGCGCGCTCGCCGACGGACTACGCCGGCGCGGGGTCGAGGAGCCCACCGCCAGTCTGGCCGCCGAGACGGGGGTGGCGGTGTTCCGGGTGGCGTTCGAACGATGGCTCGCCGGACCCGCCCGGCGCACTCTCGTCGACACCCTGCACGACTCGCTCGATCAGCTGCGCACGCTCACCGACACCGGCACCGGCATCGGCACCGGCTGAAGGAGCTGCTGGTTACTCGACGCCGAGCATGACCTCGGTCGACTTGATGAGCGCAGTGACCGGCGAACCGACGGTGAGACCGAGCTCCTCGACGGCGTCCTTGGTGACCGACGCGGTAACCCGCTGACCGCCGTCGAGGTCGACCTTCACGATGCTCATGACTGCCCCGACCTCGATCGAGGCGACGGTTCCGGTCAGCTGGTTGCGAGTGGACAGGCGCATGACTTCCTCCGCGAAGTGGTCGGGGCTGCTGACTGCTATTCACCGTAGCGAAGGCCAAGCCCTTATCGCACAAGGTGTTTGAGCTCCGCTCGCCGCTAATCAGCCGCCGCGCACCGGCTTGGACGCGCGGCCGCGGCGCGCCGACCGACGCGGCAACCGCAGCCACGGATCGCTACCCCGCGATATGAGGCGAGTCACATCGCGCTACCCGAAGGTGAAGTCGTACGCCTGGATCCCCGCGGTGAAGCTCAGCGCCAGAACGGCCCGCTTGGGGTTCTCGGCGCCCACCAGCAGGTACAGCTTGGGGACGCCGTCGACCTGGACGATCCGCGGCGCGGCGCTGCCGTCCCGCACGGTGAGCGTGCCCGTCCCGCCGAGCACCAGGTACACGTCGTCGGCCTGATAGCTGATCTCGAGCTTCGCATCGGCCCCGGCCGTCGCCGTCTCCGAGCCGTCGGTCCACACCCCGGACAGCGCGAACGTGTCCGGGGTAAGGGTCGACGGAAACGCGTAGTGCGTCGCGCGGTCGTGGACGAGTGGTGCCCCGTCCACGTTCTGCTGGTACTTGTAGCCGAGGTAGGACTCCGGGGTCTGCTGCTCGATCGGAGTCGCGTTCGGCACGTCGGTCGCCGCGCCCAGCGTCGTGCCCGGGTGGGCCGCGGCGAGCAGCGCTCGGATCAACGTCTCGGTGCCCCCGTAGTCGCCCTCGCCGAACGCCACGTGACGCACGACGCCGCTCGCGTCGATGAGGTACTCGGCCGGCCAGTACTGGTTGCTGTACGCGTTCCACGTCTTGTAGCCGTTGTCGATCGCGATCGGGTACTTGACGCCCAGCGCCGCGGCCTGCGCCCGGACGTTCGAGGTGACGTGCTCGAAGGCGAACTCCGGCGTGTGCACTCCGACTACGACCAGGCCGTCCTTCGCGTAGCTGCGGTACCAGGCCTCGACGTGGGGCAGCGCCCGCTGGCAGTTGACGCAGGAGTACGTCCAGAAGTCGATGAGGACGACCTTGCCGCGCAACGAGGCCAGGCTCAGCGGCTGGTCGCCCGGCGTGTTCAGCCAGCCGTTGATCCCGGTGAACTCCGGCGCCCGGCCGCAGTTCTCCAGCGCCGCGCCCTCCTCGGTGCACGGGCCGCCGAGACTGGTCGGGGCCGCCGATCCACCGCCGCCGTCGTCGACCTTGGCCCCCGGACCGGACGTGCTGGTCGTCGTCAGTTTGTGCAGTTGGCCGGCCGCGCGGTGGTTCTGCTCGACCGAGTTCTGCAGGGCGGTGGTGTAACCCGGCACGTGCCGCTGCAGGCCGTCGGTCAGGTTGAGTGCGACCGCGCCACGAAGCGTCTCAGACTCGACCGGTTG
>JBDTGE010000046.1:0-5377 GCA_039937575.1 Jatrophihabitantaceae bacterium | reverse complement strand
GGCCAGTTCCTGGGCCGAGAAAGTTTGGCAGGCCGTGGCATCCGGGACATCCCTTTCGACCTTCTGGTCGAGGTCAACCTGGCTCCGCCAGCCAGCCAGGTCCTCTCGCGGCTGGCCGGTAGGACGGGTGTCGGTGTCGGGAACCAAGTTGACCGCGCGCCACACCGCGAGTTCGCCGACTATGTCGCGTTCGACGAACGGCGCGGCCCCTACGGGCGCAGACTCGGCGGTCCATGCCGCAGCCTCGGCGCGGCACAGTTCCGCTTCGCGGCGAAGCAGTTCGATGCGTCGATCGAAATAGCGGCCCCAGTCGTGATGTTGGGCAAGCTGCGTGGGCACGGGCGGCAGCCCGGGCAACGGACCGGGCGCGCGGGACTCGTCGTACTGCAGCCGCCAGGCCAGGACCGCGGCCGCATCAGTGGCCGAGTCAAGTGGCTGTGCCTTCGCTGCGCGCTGCAGTGCCGCGTAAGGATTGGTGTCGTCGAGACCGATGGTCATCCGCCGCGACCGCAGTGCTGGCCAGGCCGGGCTGTCGGTGAGCCCAGGGGCGCTTGACCCGACCGTCTGCTCCATCCGGGCGAGGTTGGCGGGGCCGATGACCGATTCGGCGGCGACACCGAGGACGTCGAGGTATTCGGCCGCGTTCTGCCGCAGCTTCGCGGCCGGGTCGTGCAAGGCCGTCAGCTCGCTGGTGGCGGACGTGGATGTGTCGTCGCGTCCGAGGACGCGGAGCAGGATCTCAACGGCGCTCGGCGGCCGCAGTGAGTCGGGGGCGATGACGGCGTGAGGGTTGGCGCCGGTCGTGATGTCGAGGTACACGTGGTTGGCCGTCCGCCCGCGGGTGAGCGCGACGTAGAGCAACTGCCGGGTCTCGTCGCCCGTCGCTACGACATGGCTGGTGTCGGCGGTGAGTCCTTGCGCGCCGTGCACGGTGGTGGCGTAGCCGAGGAGTACGTGATCGCGGACGTAGTCGGCCGGCAACGTGGCCCGACGCATCGCCGACCTGTGGCGCACGTCGAGCGCTCCGTCGGGGTGAACGCGGGTGATGGTCCAGCGGTCACCGTTCGTCACCCAGTCGGTAGCGGACGTCGCAAGCCTACGGTCGTTGCGGCACGTGATCACGAAGTCGCCGGCCGACGCAGGCGTGCCGTCGCTGAGTTGGACTTCCTGTCCCGGCTGGCCGTCGGCGGCGAGTCGATCGGTGCGTGCGCGAGTGTTGAGGGCGCGGACCAGGTCACGCGTCGGGGCGAGCAGGACGGCGTCCAGTCCGGCCGCGCGTTCGGCAGCCCATGCTCGGTACGCCTGATCGAGGCAGGTGGTGGCGTCGCCGACATGGATGCGCTCGTGGTCCGTGTAGTACGCGATCGCGGCAGGGTCGCCGTCACGCAGGGCGAGCGACGCGGCTGCCTCGGCGTGGTTCGGGCTGCCGTCGGCGTGAGTGAACCTCCGGACGTTGGTGAGGGTCACGGCACCGTGTTGGCGCTGGATGTCGCGCAAGAGGCCGCCTGCGCCGATGGCGGCCAGTTGTTGGTTGTCGCCGACCAGGCGGACGGATCCACCACGGCTGACCACGTGATCGACAGCAGTGGCGAGGTCGAGGGGGCTGGCCATGCCGGCCTCATCGATGATGAGGAGCGTGTTCTGGTCGATCGCGTCGAACCACGCGGGAACGGCAGTGCCGGTCGTCACGGCATGGACGAGCTTGGCGAGTGTGTCGGCCGCGACGGCCTGATCGCCGAGCTCCTCGCCGAGGACTCGTGCCGCTGCGGCCGACGGCGCAAGGCCGATGACGTTGCCGCCGCTCGCGGTCCATGCGTGGGCGAGTGCGCGCATGGTGACGGTCTTGCCGGTGCCTGCGGGTGCGAGAGCGAGCTGCACCCGGGCGCCTGAGCCGGCGAGTTCGCGAAGCATTGCCGCCTGGTCGGGACCGAGTTGCACCCCGTTCGCCGCGTCTTCGAGCAACGTCAGCGCGATGGTCGAAGGGTCGAGGACGCGGCCGTCGCGGCGGCCGGCGAGGGCGAGTACGCGCTGCTCGGCGGTGAGTATCGCGGTCGTGGTGTACCGCCGCGACCCCGCGATCTCGTACACGGATGAGCCGTCCGAACGGCGCAGTTCGGTTGGTTCGACGATCTCGCGGCATGGGGTCAGCGAGACCGAGAGCGCGGGGGAAAGGACCCGCGCCACGACGTCGTCGACGAACTCGTCCACGAGAAGGTGCGGCACGGCGGCATGGCTGCGCACCTGGCGTTCGGCCTCGGCGCGCACATGGTTGATCTGCCAGGTGGCGCGCTCGGCTTGAATCGTTGCGAGGACGTCGGTGGCACTCTCGGCCGCATCCGGCAGCGGCAAGATTGGACGTCGCTGCCGGGTAAGGACGCGACGCAGAGTCAGGTCCAGGTTTTCCGCGCCGAGAACATCGGTCGCCTCGGCCCGCCAGCTCGCCCGCTGTTGAGCGAGGGAGCGCGGCGCATGCTTGCCCTCGCGAGTGTCGAGTGTCGCCTGCTGCGCGAGCTTCTGTGCCTCAACGGACGTCGGCGGTCGACCGTGGTCAGCCTGGAACTGCAGCCGAAGCGCCGCCAGAGCGGGCTCGATATCGGCTCGGCGCGAGGACCAGACGCGCAGAAGCTCGTTGTCGAGGCCGACGATCTCGCGCACGGCCCGCTTGTCGGCGCTGCTGCCTTCGCGGTCGGCGAATCTGACGCCAAGTCTGTCGGTCATCAGCGCCTCGAGGCGGGTGTTGTACAGCTCGGACGCGGCGACCCTGTTCTTGAACAGCGCCCGCCCGTCCAGCGACAACCAGCTGCCTTCACGGGTGCAGACCTTGTTCGACACCGCGACATGGGTGTGCAGATCGGGATCTCCGGCGTGCGAATCGCGGTGCGTGAATGCCGCGGCGATGAACCCGGTGCTATCGACCTGGGCGATGCCCTGAGCGCCGCGGCGGGCGTAGGCGGCGTGCTTCTCGAGCCAGCCGATCGTGTCGATAACGGCGTCCTGATGAGCCTGCGCGATGAGTTCCGAAACCTCAGGCGGTGCGATCGCCCAGAGCGCCGACACGCTCTTCACCGGACTGAACGTGAGGTCGTAGCCGGCCACCGCGACGGGCGCGGGCCGGGATGCCCGCGCCAGGAACCCCGAGAGCTCACGCCCGTCCGACGGCTGACGGCCGTGCACCTCCGTGAACATTTCCCGCGCCAACTCGGTGCGGATCCGTGCCCGAACCTCTGCCTCGATCGGAGCGGCGGACCGACGGTCGAGGCTCGTGTTGTGCTCTCGGTAGCGGGCCGCCAGCCGCTCGCGGAACGGGTTCGCGTCGTAGGTACGGTACTGCTGACCGAGCTTCGTAGCCCGGTCGAGCGCGCGGCCATGGAACCCCTCGCGTTGCAACCGGCGTTCGATCGCATCGGCGCTCGGGTGACGGCCCTCGCCGAACAGAGCGATCATCTGCGCCTCGGTCACTGCGCCGGAGACGCGAAATTCCGGCACGCTGCCGTCCAACGAGTCCAATCCACTGCCGAGCCAGACCCCCGGCGACTCGCCCTCCTGCTCGTAGTAGCTGCCGAGGCTGCCGTAGCCGCGGTTCGTATCGTCCGCGGCGAGTACCTGCCGCGTCAGGTACGTGTACCCGTCGCCGGCGGACAGCTTGTGCAGACTGATCACGGGCCGACCGTGTCACGTGCCTATGCCACTTGATCGTGGTCGATGTGCCGAAGTGCACCAGGTGTGTCGAGTTCTAAAGCTGGGTTTACCTGCTCGGCTCGAGCGTCAATCTAATGATCGCCTGGCCGATGACGACAGCGGTACCACGAGCGAGACAGCGCGACGGCAAGTGCGAGCGTGGGTGTGTCGTCCGGCTGGACATCGGCAGTGTCGAGTTGGATGCGCATCTCTCTTGGGCACGCGACGCGCGCCGAGCGCCGAATAGGGCGTCCCCGGAGCACAGTCGCGTGGTCGGCCACGATGTCGGTATACGCGGCGCCAATGGGCGTCGACTCATACAGCCGGTTCGCTCGCGCCCAGCCGTGGCCCGGACGGTTGCTGTTCCCCGGTGATCGGCGCGGGTGGCCATGCGCGTGAGTCGATGGCCGTTCTTGGCGTCACGGGACGGCTTGCGGGCACTGACCTCGACGACAGTCTCTTCGGCCTCGGCGAGGGACTTGACCAAGCTCGCGGCGAAACTGCTGTGCCCTCCAGCGTCCAAGTCCACCGACCGGGCGCGTGCTCGTCGGCGCGGGTGAGCATCTTCTGCTAACCCGGCCCGTCACCGGCCTCAGCCAGGTGGGCGCGCACGGGACTGGCCCTGGTGTCGAGCACGGCGAGGTCGGTGTCGAGCACGGCCAGGTCGATGGTGTGGCGGTCCTGGTCTCCGCCGATGAGGAAGTCGTAGTTCTCTGCCAGCATGCATTGCGGGTGTCCTTTCGGCCGACGGCGAACGCGCGGGGGCATCGGCCTGGATGACTGTCACTGGTCGCGGCAGCACTGGTGGGGTTCACCCCGCAAACGGCGGACAAGCCTGCAATCGAGCTGAGACAAGTGGTCGTATTCTCGGGAATAACCCCGAGCTGCCGGCAGCAGCCTGGCTGATCAGACCAACCTGGCCGTCACCAACGATCGGTCACAGTGTCCTCGTTCGCGCCTCGCTGCCGGGGCGACTGCGGGTCGGGGAAGAACACAAGGATGCTCGTCTCGACCCGAACTGGGCATGGGCCGATGTCGCCTTGCCGCGGTCTCAGGCCAGCGACCGGACTAACCGCCCGGAAGTGTCGACATCGTGGCGGCGAAGGCGCAACAGTCCGTTCGGCAAATCGTCCTCCAATGCCCCGGGGACCGCACGGTCCCCGAGGTCGGCCGGGCGTCCGGTGACCAGCCCCTCCCGGGGGGCACGTGGGCCCAGGCCTTGCGCCGGGACCGTTCGCGGGGTGCCCTCGACGCCCGGCCGGTGTTCCAGACGCATGACCAGCTCACTCTTTAGCGCACCGCGCCCTTTCGATGCAGGGGGACTGAGCACGCCGCTGACGGCCTCGGATCAGCCGAACCACCCCGCGTCCGGCCGGCCGACCGCCTTCAGCCACCGGCCACCGGCAGCCGGACGGCCGGACCGCCGGAACGTTGGGGCCGTTCTGCTTGATGACACCCGACCGGCGCGTTCCGGACGAGCCGCCCGGGTTTCGCGGGGCACATCGCCTCGAGAACGAACCGGCCTAGTCGGCTGTTCCGGGTGGACCATGGTGGGTATGACACCCGTTGCCGTGCTGGCCCGATTCGATTTCAAGCCTGACAGGGAGGGCGACGCTCAGCATTTCTTTGACGCGGGCGCGCTCATCGTGGCAGAACAGCCCGAGACGACGCGTTGGTACGCGATTCGATTCGGTCGAGG
>JBDTGE010000045.1:0-10603 GCA_039937575.1 Jatrophihabitantaceae bacterium | reverse complement strand
GTCCGCGGCGCGCGTCTTCCCGCGCGAGGCCGACCGTGTCGGGAACATGTGACCTATTATGCCAGCCCGCAAGGCTCGACGCAAGGACTTTCCCCATATTCCGTAAGCCAATTCTCGCAAATTCACGACCCGCCGAAGCCGCAAGCCAAGGCCGAGACCCCGAACGCGACCGCCGCCCAGCAACGCAAGACGAGCGAAGAACCACCGACTCGTCGCCGCGCCTTTGACCCAACCCGACACCAGACGGGTGCCGTCAGATGCGCACTTTGTCCTGATCGACGCCGAGACCACTAACGCACTCTTCGTACGACAGTTGGTCAGGTGGACGTATTCGGCCCGGCGCTACGCCACCCGTCACCGGCCTCGTGCCGAAGGTATCGCGACGGGCGCTCCCGTGTTCGCCGGACGAACACCAATCGCCGGACGAACACCAATCGCCGGACGAACACTAATCGCCGGATGACCATCAGGGGCGAGCCAACTGCACCAACCCGACAACCGCGAGGCCGACCCAGACCCCGGCACACACAGCAGGCGGCCACTCGGCCGAGGACACACCGGCCGAACCACAGGCCAGCACGGCACAGATCGCCCGCGTCGGCCGCTCGGCCACAGTGATCCGGGCCAACCGCCGGCCCCGCAGCAGAGCGCGAACCGCTTCGTGCACAAGGGACAGCCCGCCGGCCGCAGCGGCCAGCCACCACGGCGCACCACACCGCCAGAGGACCACCGCGAACGCGCAGTCGGACAGTCGATCGGCGACCTTGTCCGCGACCGAACCGAACGCCGACGCCGACCCGGACAGCACTGAGACCGCACCGTCCAGCCCGTCGCACACGACCGAGGCGACCACCAGCACGAGCGCCACCCACGGCACCCGGGCGGCGAAGATCGCTGCATCGACGGCCAGCACGACCCCGACCAGCGTGATGACCGACGGCGGCACGTGCAGGCGCGCAAGCGGCCGGGCTAGTCGCCACATGAGCCGCAACCACCAGCGCAGCAAGACAATCGCCGATGGATCAAGGCCGTGGTGCAGCGCCGACCAACCCGCCGCGGGCTCACTCACGGGCTCAGACGCGGGCACCGAGCGCGAGGTTGGCCCACACCTCGCGCGTCGCCTTGGACCGGTTGAAGGTGTAGAAGTGGATGCCCGGCACGCCCTCGTCGAGCAGGCGCTCGGCCAGCTTCGAGGTCTCGTAGATGCCCATCGAACGCACGGCCTTGGGGTCATGCGCCACAGCCGCGAAGCGAGCTGCGAGTCGAGCCGGGAACGGAGCTCCGGAGAACTGCTCGGACTTGGCGATGACGCCCAGGTTCGTCACCGGCATAAGGCCGGCGATGATCGGGACGTCACAACCCGCGGCCGAGACTCGGTCCCGCAGGCGCAGGTAGTCGTCGGCATCGAAGAACATCTGGGTGATCGCGTAGTCGGCGCCGGCCCGGCACTTGGCCACGAACCACTTGGTGTCCTCCTCGACCGAGGACGACCGCGGGTGCTGGTACGGGAAGGCCGCGGTACCCACGCAGAACTGACCGTGCGAGATCAGCAGCGAGACCAGCTCGGAGGCGTAGTCCACGCCGTCGGGGTGCGCGATCCACTCCCCCAGCGGACCGCCGGGCGGGTCGCCGCGCAGGGCCAGCATGTTGGTGACCCCGGCCGCGGCCAGGTTCCCGATGATGGTCCGCAGCTCGGCCACCGAGTGGTTGACCGCGGTGAGGTGCGCGACCGGGAGCAACGTGGTGTCCGACGCGATCCGCTCGGTGATCTCGATCGTGCGGGCGCGCGTGGAACCGCCCGCACCGTAGGTGACCGACACGAACGAGGGGTGCAGCGGCTCCAGCTCACGAATCGTCCGCCACAACAGGCGGTTCTCCTCGTCGTTCTTCGGTGGACCGAACTCGAAGGAGAATGTGGGGCGGCCCTCGGCCAGGCAGTCCCGAACCGTCCGTGTCATGGGTCCCAGCGTAGTGTCCGAGCGGTGACGGAGCCGGCCGACGCCTTGACCGCGCGCGTCGACGCGGCGCTGGCCACCTTCCTCGCGGAGCGGGCCGCGTCGCTGGCCCAGATCGGCCCGGAGCTGAACGACGTCGCCGACGCGACACGCAGCTTCGTCCTGGACGGCGGCAAACGGCTGCGCCCGCGATTCGCCTACTGGGGCTGGCGAACGGTGAAGGACGCCCGCGACGACGACTCAGGGCTGGTCACCGCCGCCGCCAGCCTGGAGCTGCTGCACGCCTGCGCGCTCGTGCACGACGATGTCATGGACGACTCCGACACCCGCCGCGGCAAGCCGGCCACCCACGCGGCGTTCGCCGCCCTGCACACCGCCGCCGGACGGCCGGGCAACGCACGCGTCTTCGGAGCCGCGGCTGCGATCCTGATCGGCGACCTGTTGCTCGCCTGGGCCGACACCATGTTCGCCGGCGCCGAGTTGGCCCCCGCGACGGTGCCGCGGACCCGCGAGGCCTACGACGACATGCGCGAGCAGGTGATGGCCGGGCAGTACCTGGACGTGCTGGTCCAGGCGCGGGGCGAGTTCTCGATCGAGGACGCGCTGCGGGTGGCGGAGTTCAAGACCACCAAGTACACGGTCGAGGGCCCGCTGCACCTGGGCGCGGCCGCCGCCGACGCCGGCCCCGAGGTGTTCGCCGCGCTCAGCGAGTACGGCACCCCGCTCGGCGAGGCGTTCCAACTGCGCGACGACGTCCTCGGCGTGTTCGGCGACCCGGCGCGCACCGGCAAGCCGGCCGGCGACGACCTGCGTGAGGGCAAGCGCACCCTGCTCGTCGCACTGGCCATGCAGTCGGCGTCCGCGGTCGAAGCCGAACTGCTGCGCCACGAACTCGGCGACCGCCGGCTGGACGCCACCGGTGTGGCCGCGCTGCGCGAGGTGATCGTCTCCACCGGCGCGCTGGATCAGGTCGAGCAACGCATCGCCCAGCGCACGGCTCAGGCCCGCGACGCGCTGCAGACCGAGGCGATCAACGAGAGCGCCCGCAAGGCGCTGGACGAACTCGCCGTCGCCGCCACCGAACGCCACAGCTGACGGACGCGGTTCGCCGCCGAAGGGCGCAACGCTCAGCCGTCCTCGCGCAGTCCGAAACGGACACCCTGATCGTCGTGGCACTCGACCCACCGGCCGAAGCCCTCGGAGTCGCGCACCTCGCTGTCGAAGCCGCCGCCGAGCGCGGTGATCGACACCATGGCCGCGTCCAGGTCGGGGACGGCGAAGAACACCTCGAAGTGCCGGTCCTCGTCCCCACCGTGGATGCCGATGCCCAGAGTCGACGTCGCGACCGACGCTCCCCCGCCCATCGACTCGGGTGCCCACCCCAACAGGGTGCCGTAGAACGCAGTCGCGGCGGGAACGTCAGGAACACCCAGCTCGACGTAGGACGGTTCACCGGTCATGGCCGAACCGTACCGGTCACGCGACGGCGACGACACCCAACTCGGCCGGACCGGCCAGCGCCTCGTTACTCGGCAGGACGCGGACCGTGTAGCCGAACGAACCGGTGCGCTCGAGCGGAACCTGCCCTTCGAACCAGAGGGATCCGTCGTTGGACTCGACCGCCTTGAGCGACACCGCACCGACCTCGCTGAGCACATCGTCCGTGTCGGCCGCGCCGTACACGGCTTGGACGTCGACGTCGTCGGCCGACAGCCCGTTGAGCGCGACCTCGGCCCGCAGGTTGAGCGCGCCCCCGAGCTCGGCGTCGCCGGCCAGCTGCGAGTCGACGTACAGCACGCGGACTCCGGGCCAGGCCGCCAGGACTTGGGAGCGCCACTGCGCGAGCGACTTGGCGGCCGCGAAGTCGTCAGCCGTCATCCGACGCGCGGACGCCGCGGCCGGTGCGTACAGGCGCTGCACGTAGTCGGTGACCATCCGGGTCGCCAGCACCTTCGGGCCGAGCGTCTTGAGCGTGTGCCGCACCATCTGCACCCAGCGGGCCGGCACCCCCTTGCGGTCGCGGTCGTAGAACCGCGGCGTGACGCTGTTCTCGATCAGGTCGTAGAGCGCGGTCGCCTCGATGTCATCGCGGCGATCGGGGTCGCTCACGCCGTCCGCGGTCGGGATGGCCCAGCCGTTCTCGCCGTCGAACCACTCGTCCCACCAGCCGTCCCGGATGGACAGGTTCAGGCCACCGTTCAGCGCCGACTTCATGCCCGAGGTCCCGCAGGCCTCGAGCGGGCGCAGCGGGTTGTTCAGCCAGACGTCGACGCCCCAGTACAGGTAGCGCGCCATCCCGATGTCGTAGTCGGGCAGGAACGCGATGCGGTGGCGCACGTCGGCCTCGTCGGCGAACTTCACCATCTGCGCGATCAGCTGCTTGCCCCCGTCGTCGGCCGGGTGACTCTTGCCGGCGATCACGATCTGCACCGGCCGCTCGGGATCGAGCAGCAGCGCGCGCAGCCGCTCGGGATCGCGCAGCATCAGGGTCAGCCGCTTGTACGACGGCACGCGCCGGGCGAACCCGATCGTCAGGACGTCCGGGTCGAACACCGACGCCGTCCAGGCCAGCTCGGCCTCGCTCATGCCCCGGACCAGCGAGGAGGCGTGCACGCGACGACGCACCTCACCGACCAGCCGCTCGCGCAGCTCGTTGCGGATCCGCCACAGCTCGGAGTCGCCGACCTGATCGACGGCCTTCCAGCCCTCGCCGTCGGCGACCGCCGTCGCCCCCACCTCGCGCTCGGCGAGCTCGAGGATCTCGCGGGCCATCCAGGTCGGCGCGTGCACGCCGTTGGTGATCGAGCTGATCGGGACCTCGGCGTGGTCGAACCCGGGCCACAGGTCGGCGAACATCCCACGGCTGACCTCGCCGTGCAGCAGCGAGACGCCGTTCGCGCGCTGGCCCAGCCGCAGGCCCATGTGGGCCATGTTGAAGATCGCCGGGTCCTCCTCGGCACCGAGCGCGAGGATGCGGTCCGAGGGCAGGCCCGGCATCCCGGTCAGGTGCGCGGCGACGAGATCGCGCGGGAACCGGTCGATGCCGGCCGGGACCGGCGTGTGCGTCGTGAACACCGTGGCCGCCCGCACCGCCTGCAGCGCCTCGTCGAAGCTGAGCTGGTATCCGTCGACGAGCTCGCGGATCCGCTCGACCCCGAGGAAGCCGGCGTGGCCCTCGTTGGTGTGGAACACCTGCGGCGGGACCGCACCGGTGACCTCGCAGTAGGCCCGGATCGCGCGGACGCCCCCGACGCCGAGCAGCAGTTCCTGCTCGAGCCGGTGCTCGGCCCCGCCGCCGTACAGCCGGTCGGTCACCTGGCGCGCGGCGTTGTCGTTCTCCTCGATGTCGCTGTCCAGCAGCAGCAGCGGGACGCGCCCGACCTTGGCCACCCAGATCTGCGCGTTCAGCGTCCGGCCGCCGGGCAGCGCGAGCGCGATCCGGGTGGGCGATCCGTCCGGGCCGTGCAGCGCCGTGATCGGCAGGCCCTGCGGATCAAGGGACGGGTAGTGCTCGAGCTGCCAGCCGTCGCGCGAGAGCGACTGGCGGAAGTAGCCCGAGCCGTAGAGCAGGCCGACCCCGATGATCGGCACGCCGAGGTCGCTCGCCGCCTTGAGGTGGTCGCCGGCCAGGATGCCGAGACCGCCGGAGTACTGCGGCAGCACCTCGGTGATGCCGAACTCGGGCGAGAAGTAGCCGATCGACGACGGAAGGGCGCTGGCGACCTGACCATCGGGTCCAGCCACGAGGCTCGACCGGGTTTGCTCGTTCTGGTACCAGCGGGGCTGGGTCAGGTAGTCGGTGAGGTCGTCGTGGACGTCCTCGAGTCGGCGCAGGAACTTGCGCTCCTTGGCCAGCTGGTTCAGCCGGTCGGCGCTCACCTCACCGAGCATCCGGCCCGGGTCGTGCCCGCTCTGCTCCCAGAGCTCGGGGTCGACGGACTCCAGCAGGTCCAGGGAGTCCGGGTGCCAGGACCAGCGCAGGTTCTCGACGATGTCGCCGAGGTCGGCCAGTTCGGCAGGAAACGCGGCGCGGACAGTCAGCCGTCGCAATGCCTTCACGCGGGGCACGGTAGCACCTCCGGAAAGGCTTACAGTGCACGCCCGGCCTCGGTACGGTGGGCGGATGGTTGGACGGTTCGGACTCACCGATGTCTCCCCCGTGGTCGGTTCCACGACGTCGGGTGAGTTCGCCGCGCGCGCCGTGATCGGCGAACCCGTGCCCGTGACGGCGGTGGTGTTCCGCGAGGGGCACGACGCCGTCGCGGCCAGCGTGGTGCTGCGCGACCCGGCCGGGCGCAAGGTCGCGGTCCAGCGGATGACGCCCGGCGCCACGGGCACCGATCGCTGGCACGCCACGGTCAGCGCGGACCGCGGCGGCCTGTGGAGCTTCGCGATCGAGGCGTGGAGCGACCCGATGGCGACCTGGCACCACGCGGTCACCGCGAAGCTCGAGGCCGGCCAGGGCAGCGAGGACCTGGCCAACGACCTGGAGTCCGGCGCGCGCCTGTTCGAACGGGTGGCCAAGGCGCTGCCCAAGTCCGAGCGGTCACGCGCGACCGCCGCCGCCCGGGCGCTCCGCGACACCACGCTGGACCTCTCGCACCGGGTGGCGCCCGCCCTGGACGACTACCTGCAGGCGCTGGCGTACGCGACGCCGATCCGCGAGTACGTGATGTCCTCACCGCGGTACCCGATGTGGATCGACCGGCCTCGGGCGCTCTTCGGCTCCTGGTACGAGTTCTTCCCCCGCTCGATCGGCGCCGAGTTCGCCGGTGATCCGGTCGCGCCCGCCCGCCCCGCGCGGCACGGCACGTTCAAGGACGCCCTCGAGCACCTGGACTACGTCGCCTCCCTCGGCTTCGACGTCGTCTACCTGCCGCCGATCCACCCGATCGGGGAGGTGAACCGCAAGGGCCCGAACAACACCCTGGTCGCGGCGTCGTGGGACGTCGGTTCACCCTGGGCCATCGGCTCGCGCGACGGCGGACACGACGCGATCCATCCCGAACTCGGCACCATGGCCGACTTCACCGCGTTCGTCCGCCGTGCGCGCAAGCTGAACCTCGAGGTGGCCCTGGACTTCGCGCTGCAGGCCGCACCCGACCACCCGTGGGTCACCACCCATCCGGAGTGGTTCACCACGAAGGCGGACGGGACGATCGCGTACGCGGAGAACCCGCCGAAGAAGTACCAGGACATCTACCCGCTCAACTTCGACAACGACCCGAAGGGCCTGTACGCCGAGTGCCTGCGGGTGCTGCGGGTCTGGATCGGCGCCGGCGTCACGATCTTCCGCGTCGACAATCCGCACACCAAGCCGTTGAACTTCTGGCAGTGGCTGATCGCCGAGGTGAAGAAGACCAACCCGGAGATCCTATTTCTGGCCGAGGCGTTCACCCGGCCTGCGATGATGCACGAGCTGGCCAAGATCGGCTTCCACCAGAGCTACACCTACTTCACCTGGCGCACGAGCAAGCAGGAGCTGGAGGAGTACGCCGGCCAGCTGGTCGAGTCAGCGCCCTACATGTGGCCGAACTTCTTCGTGAACACGCCGGACATCCTGCCCGACTACCTCGTCCACGGCGGGCCGGCCGCGTTCGCGATCCGCGCCGTGTTCGCGGCGATGCTGTCCCCGACGTGGGGCGTGTACTCCGGCTTCGAGCTGTACGAGCACCTGAACGCCAAACCAGGCAGCGAGGAGTACCTCGACTCGGAGAAGTACCAGCTGCGACCGCGCGAGTTCGCCGCGGCCATCGCCGACGGCCGCTCGCTCGCCCCGTTCATCGCCACGCTGAACCGGGTCCGGCGCGAGCACCCGGCGCTGCAGCAGCTGCGCAACCTGACCCTGCACCACTGCGACAGCAGTGACATCGTCGCGTTCAGCAAGCGCGATGCGGCGAGCGGAGACACCGTGCTGGTCGTCTGTACGGTGAACCCGCACGAGTGGCGCGAGGCCACGATCACGCTCGACCTGGCCGCGCTCGGCATGAGTTGGGACTCCGGCTTCACCGTCCGCGATCAACTCACCGGCAGCGAGTACGAGTGGGGCGAACGCAACTACGTGCGGCTGGACCCGCACACCCAGCCCGCGCACGTCTTCACCGTCCAGCCGCACTGACACCTGTTGCTAGGGAAGCTCTTGTGACCGAATCGTCTTCGCTGCCCGCTGATCCCGACTGGTTCAAGCGCGCCGTCTTCTACGAGGTCTTGGTCCGCGGGTTCTCCGACTCCGACGGCAACGGGACGGGCGACCTGCGCGGGCTCACCGACCGGCTGGACTACCTGCAGTGGCTGGGCGTCGACTGCCTCTGGCTGCCGCCGTTCTTCTCCTCGCCGCTGCGCGACGGTGGTTACGACGTCAGCGACTACACCGGCGTGCTGCCCGAGTTCGGCACGATCGACGACTTCAAGCACTTCCTGGACGCGGCCCACGTCCGCGGCATCCGGGTGATCGTCGACTTCGTCATGAACCACACGTCCGACCAGCACCCGTGGTTCCAGGAGTCGCGCCGGAACCCGGACGGGCCGTACGGCGACTTCTACATCTGGAACGACGACGACACCCGTTACCCGGACGCCCGGATCATCTTCGTCGACACCGAGCCGTCCAACTGGACCTTCGATCCCGTGCGCCGGCAGTACTTCTGGCACCGCTTCTTCAGCCATCAGCCCGACCTCAACTTCGACTCCCCCGACGTGCAGCAGGCGATCATCGACTCGCTGCGGTTCTGGCTCGACATCGGCATCGACGGCTTCCGGCTCGACGCCGTCCCCTACTTGTACGTCCGGGACGGGACGAACGGCGAGAACCTGCCCGAGACGCACGAGTTCCTGCGCCGGGTACGCAAGGAGGTCGACCGCGACTACCCCGACCGCGTGCTGCTGTGCGAGGCGAACCAGTGGCCGGGCGACGTCGTCGAGTACTTCGGCGACCCGTCCGTCGGCGGCGACGAGTGCCACATGGCCTTCCACTTCCCGGTGATGCCGCGCATCTTCATGGCCGTCCGCCGCGAGTCGCGCTACCCGATCTCGGAGATCATGGCGCAGACACCGGCCATTCCGGACAACTGCCAGTGGGGGATCTTCCTGCGCAACCACGACGAGTTGACGCTCGAGATGGTCACCGACGACGAGCGCGACTACATGTGGAACGAGTACGCGAAGGACCCGCGGATGAAGGCGAACATCGGCATCCGCCGACGGCTCGCCCCGCTGCTGGAGAACGACATCAACCAGATCGAGCTGTTCACCGCGCTCCTGCTCTCGCTGCCCGGCTCACCGGTGCTGTACTACGGCGACGAGATCGGCATGGGCGACAACATCTGGCTCGGCGACCGCGACGGCGTGCGTACGCCGATGCAGTGGACGCCGGACCGCAACGCCGGCTTCTCCACCTGCGAGCCGGGCCAGCTGTACTTACCGGTGAACATGGACTCGCTGTACGGCTACCAGGTCACCAACGTCGAGTCGCAGACGCGCAATACGTCCTCGCTGCTGCACTGGACGCGCCGGATGATTCAGCTGCGCAAAGCCAACCCGGCGTTCGGGTTGGGTTCGTTCACCGACATTGGGGGTAGCAACCCGTCAGTGCTGAGTTTCGTGCGCGCGTTCGGCGACGACATCGTGCTGTGCGTGAACAACCTGTCGCGGTTCGCCCAGCCGGTCGAGCTGGATCTGCGGGCCTGGGAGGGAGTTGAACCGATCGAACTGATCGGCGGCGCGCACTTCCCGGCGATCGGCGAGCTGCCGTATCTGCTGACCCTCGCCGGGCACGGCTTCTACTGGCTGCGCATCCCGCGCAACCCGGCCCCGGCCGGGCCGACCGAGTCAGCGTCCCTCGAGGGCCTGGCGGATGAGGAGTTGATCGGGTGAGCGAGCGGGCGAGCGAACAGTCGAGTACAGCCACGGCTCCGCGGCTGACGAAGGAGGTCGAGTGAGTACCCGCGAGCAACTTCGGCCACTGGTGCAGGGGTGGTTACCCACTCAGCGCTGGTTCGCCGGAAAGGGCCGGGACGCGTGGATCGACGTCGCGCCGCTGGCCGTCCTGGACGCCGCCTCCCCGGAGGTGACGATCTGGACGGCACACGTCGCCTACGACGACGGGACGTTCGAGCTCTACCAGGTGCCGCTGGTCGAACGCGACGCTCCCGAAGACGGCCTCGAGCACGTCCTGGTCGGGTCGTACGAGACGGGTGACCGCGCGACCTGGGTCTATGACGCCCTGCACGACAAGGACGTCACCCGGCCGTGGCTCACGAACATCCGGGACAACGTGACGTCGGAGGCGTTGACGTTCTCGCGGACCGCCGACGTCGAGGACATCCCGGTCGACGAGCCGAGCCTGGTGCTCACCGCCGAGCAGTCGAACACCTCGCTGATGTACTCCGATCGGGCGATCCTGAAGGTGTTCCGGCGGCTGCAGCCCGGCGTCAACCCGGACATCGAGATCCACGCCGCGCTCAGCGGACGCGGCGCCCGGCACGTCGCGCGGCTGCTCGGCTCGGTCTCGGCCGAACTCGACGGCCGGACCTACGAGCTGGCCATGCTGCAGGAGTTCATGACCACCGCCACGGACGGGTGGGAGCTGGCCAAGCGCAGCGTGCTCGACCTGATGGCCGAGGGCGACCTGCACGCCGAGGAGGCCGGCG
>JBDTGE010000044.1:0-10099 GCA_039937575.1 Jatrophihabitantaceae bacterium | reverse complement strand
GCAGGTCGTCGTCCAGGACTACCACCTGTTCCTGGTCCCTCAGCTGCTCCGTGAGCGGCGACCGGATCTGCGTATCGGACACTTCACCCACACCCCGTGGGTCGAGCCGGACTACTTCGCGATGCTGCCCGACGACGTGGCGCACGCGCTCGTCGACGGGCTGCTCGGCGCCGACGTCGTGGGCTTCCACACCGAGCGGTGGGCCGCGCTCTTCTCGGACACCTGCCGCTCGGTGCTCGGCCAAGAGCCCGACGGCGTCCGCGTCTTCCCGCTTGGCACCGACCCGCAGGAGATGCAGCGACTCGGCTCGCGCCGCGACGTCGGGAGTGCCCTGAAGGCGCTCGACGCCGAGGTCGGCGATCTCCGCGTGATCGGCCGGGTCGATCGCACCGAGCTGTCGAAGAACGTCTGGCGCGGGCTGCTGGCCTATCGCGAACTCCTGCGTCGCTACCCGCAGTGGCGCGGCCGGGTCGTCCACGTTGTCTACAACAACCCGTCCCGTGAGGATCTGCCGGCCTACCGCGAGTACACGGCGTCGATCGAACGGCTGGCGGGCGAGATCGAAGACGAGTTCGCCACTGATGTCTGGTCACCGCTGATCCTGGAGATCGGCGACGACTACCCGGCGGCGTTGGCTGCGCTGCGTCGCAGCGATGTGGTGTTCGTGAACTCGGTGCGCGACGGGATGAACCTGGTCGTCCTCGAGGGCCTGGTGCTGTCCGAACACGATCCGGCCGTCGTGCTCTCGCGGGAGACCGGCGCCGCCGAGGTGCTCGGCGCCGACGCGCTCGTCGTCAATCCGTTCGACATCACGGCGACCGCCGACGCGCTGCACGCCGCGCTCACCATGCCCGCGGCCGAACGCGCCGAACGGGCGCAGCGGAT
This sequence comes from Jatrophihabitantaceae bacterium, assembly GCA_039937575.1. GTDB lineage: Bacteria > Actinomycetota > Actinomycetes > Mycobacteriales > Jatrophihabitantaceae > JBDTGE01. The sequence continues at coordinate 9,214 of JBDTGE010000044.1, read as the reverse complement.
GCGCGCGGCCGCCGTGGCGCTGCCGCCGGTCGACTGGTTCCAGGCCCAGCTCGACGCACTCGACTGATCGGTCAGCCGCCCAGGCTTAGGCGGGCCACCGCGAACAGGCCGCCCGAAACTCAGAGCCCGGCAATACGTTCCAGCAACTGCAGGACACCACCAGGTCCGTCGACCAGCACATCGACGGCTCCAGCCAGCTCCGGCACCTCAGGCGATGCCACCCCGACCGCCCACGCTGCTGCTCCCGCCGAGCGGAGCTCATCGATCACTGCGAAGGCCGGGAGATCGCCGACGTCGTCGCCGGCAAACAGGACGACCTTCGCCGACGCCTGCATGATCAACCGCCGCAGCGCCCCGGCCTTGTCGAAGCCCGGCAGCCGCAGCTCGATGACTCCGCGCCCGGCGTGGACGTCGAACCCGATCTCGGCCCCGACCGCGGCCACCGGAGCCCGCAACGGATCCAGTGCCGCCTCCGGATCGTCGGCCAGCCGGCCGTGGACGACGAGCGAGAGCCGCTTGTCCTCGATCCACACGCGGTCATCGACCCCGCCCGCCACGATCGCGGGGAGCCGCTCGCGCAGGGCCTGGATCGCGGCCGGCGTCGGGGGAGTCGTCAGCGCGCCGCCTCGCCAGCTCTCGGCGCCGTACAACCCTTCGACGATCAGGCCCGGGACGGACTCCAAACCGCTCAGTGACAGCACGGTGAGCGCGTCCCGACCGGTCACGATCGCGATCCGGGCGCCCCGCCCGGCCAGGTCCGTCAACACCTCGAGCGTCCCGGCGACCGGCCTCGAGTCCGCGGGGTCGCGGACGATCGGCGCGAGCGTCCCGTCGAAGTCCAGTGCGATGAGCGCGTTCGGCAGGTCGGCCTGGACGGCGGTCACGAGCTCGGCGAGATCCACGCCACCATCCTGCCAAGATCGCGCGATGGCGCGGTTGCTTACTGCGCGATATTCTTCCGATCACAAAAAGCGAGGTGAAAATGGCGTCAAGAACAGTCGCCACGGCGTTACTGCTGGCCGCGATGCTGCTCGGCGCCTTTGCCGGGGGGACCGCTGGACACCGGTCGACCGCGATGGGCTCGCACGGTGGGTTCGACCCGAACGGCCAGGCTCAGGCGGCCGTCGACGCCGGCCGCCTGACCGCGCTGAGCACCGTGAGCACCGTGAGCACCGTGAACTACTGCCGGAACAACACCGTCGCCCAGCTGGTCCTGGTCGACATCGCCCGCCAGCACGCGTGGCTGTGCGCCTGGTCCAAGACGGTCTACAGCACAGCCGTGACCACCGGCATGAACCACCCGAGCACGCATACCCCGACCGGCCACTTCCGGATCCAAGGGCGCACCCGGGACACGGTTCTGCAAGAGAGCAACGGCGACAGGTACTACGTCAAGTACTGGATCCCGTTCATTGGAACGGAGTACGGCTTCCACGACTCGAGCTGGCAGCACTTCCCGTACGGCAGTCCGGAGTACAAGACGAACGGATCGCACGGCTGCGTCCACATGCCCCTGGCGGCGGTCAAGTATCTGTACTACTGGGCCCGGATCGGCGCCTCGGTCTACATCCGCGTCTGAGCCGGCCACACCCTCAGCCTGAGGTCTAGAGACTCGCAGGGACACGCCCGCCGGACACGCCCGACGTCGTCGGTGCCAGGTGTGAGAATCGACCCCGGCAGCAGCGAGGCGAGAGGGGTCGGGACCACCGTGGCATCTGGAGACACCGATTCGTTCGTGCACCTGCACGTGCACACCGAGTACTCGATGCTCGACGGCGCCGCGCGACTGACCGAGCTGTTCGGCGAGACCGCTCGGATGGGCATGTCGGCGCTGGCGATGACCGACCACGGGAACGTCTTCGGTGCCTATGACTTCTACGCCAAGGCCAAGGCGGCCGGCGTCAAGCCGATCATCGGGATGGAGGCCTACCTCACCCCCAACACCTCGCGCTATGACCGCACCCGGGTGCGCTGGAACAAGGGCGGCGACGACGACGTCTCCGGCGGCGGCGCCTTCACCCACATGACGATGCTCGCCGAGAACACCGAGGGCATGCACAACCTGTTTCGGCTCTCCTCCCGCTCCTCGCTCGAGGGCTTCTACTACAAGCCGCGCGCCGACCGCGAACTGCTGTCGCAGTATGCGAACGGGCTGATCGGGACCACCGGCTGCCCCTCCGGTGAGATCCAGACGTGGCTGCGCATCGGCAAGTACGAGAACGCGCGGGCCACCGCGGCCGAGTTCCGGGACATCTTCGGGGCGGGGAACTTCTTCCTCGAACTGATGGACCACGGCCTGGACATCGAGACCCGGGTCCGCGAGGACCTGCTGCGGCTGGCCAAGGACCTCAGCCTGCCGATCATCGCCACGAACGACCTGCACTACACGCACGCGGCCGACGCCGATGCCCACGAGGTGCTCCTGTGCGTGGGCACCGGGAAGACCATGGCCGACCCGGGCCGGTTCAAGCTCGAGGGTCACGACTACTACCTCAAGAGCCCGGCCGAGATGCGTTCGCTGTGGGCCGACAAGCACGAGTTGCGGGCGGCCTGCGACAACACGCTGCTGATCGCCGAGCGCTGCGAGGTCGCGTTCACCGAGGGCGCCGACCTCATGCCGCGCTTTCCCGTCCCGGCCGGTGAGGACGAGAGCTCCTGGTTCGTCAAGGAGGTCGAGCGCGGGCTGAACCTGCGCTACCCCGGCGGCATCCCCGAGGACGTCCGCAAGCGCGCCGACTACGAGGTCGCGATGATCTTGCAGATGGGCTTCCCGAGCTACTTCCTCGTGGTGGCCGACCTCATCGCCTGGGCGCGGGCGCAGGGCATCCGGGTCGGTCCCGGCCGCGGCTCGGCCGCCGGCTCGCTCGTCGCGTACTCGATGCGGATCACCGAACTCGACCCGCTCGTGCACGGCCTGCTGTTCGAGCGGTTCCTGAACCCCGAGCGCGTCTCGATGCCAGATATCGACATCGACTTCGACGAGCGGCGGCGCGGTGAGGTGATGGCCTACGTGACCGAGAAGTACGGCGATGACCGGGTGGCGCAGGTGGTCACCTACGGCACGATCAAGGCCAAGCAGGCCGTGAAGGACGCCTCGCGGGTGCTGGGCTACCCGTTCTCGATGGGTGACCGGATCACCAAGGCGATGCCGCCACCGGTGATGGCCAAGGATGTCCCGCTCAACAAGATCTTCGACCCCGGGCACGATCGCTACAAGGAGGGCGGCGAGTTTCGCGCCCTCATCGAGGCCGACGCCGAGGTGAAGCGGGTCTTCGAGACCGCCAAGGGACTCGAAGGCCTCAAACGCCAGTGGGGCGTGCACGCCTGCGCCGTGATCATGTCCAGCGTCCCGCTCGTGGACACGATCCCGATCATGAAGCGCGAGCAGGACGGCGCGATCATCACGCAGTTCGACTACCCGACCTGCGAGGCGCTCGGCCTGCTCAAGATGGACTTCCTCGGCCTGCGCAACCTCACCGTCATCGACGACACGCTGCGCAACATCAAGGCAAACCGCGGCGAGACGGTCGTGATCGAAGACCTCCCGTTCGACAACCCGGCCACCTACGAACTGCTCGCCCGCGGCGACACCCTCGGCGTGTTCCAACTCGACGGCGGACCGATGCGAGCGCTGCTGCGGTCGTTGCGTCCGGACACGTTTGACGACATCACCGCCGTCATCGCGCTGTACCGCCCGGGACCGATGGGGGCCAACGCGCACAACGACTACGCCGACCGCAAGAACGGTCGTAAGCAGGTCACCGCGATCCATCCCGAGCTGGAGGAGCCGCTGCGCGAGGTGCTGGGCGAGACGTGGGGCCTGGTCGTGTACCAGGAGCAGGTCATGGCGATCGCCCGCCAGGTCGCCGGGTACTCGCTGGCCAGCGCCGACCTGCTGCGCCGGGCGATGGGCAAGAAGAAGAAGAAAGAGCTGGAGGAGCAGCACGCGAACTTCTCGGCCGGCATGGCCGAGCGGAACTTCTCCTCGGCGGCGATCAAGGCGCTGTGGGACATCCTGCTGCCATTCTGCGACTACGGCTTCAACAAGAGCCACGGCGCCGGGTACGCCGTCGTCTCGTACTGGACCGCGTACCTCAAGGCCAACTACCCGGCCGAGTACATGGCGGCGCTGCTCACCTCGGTGCGCGATGACAAGGACAAGTCCGCGATCTACCTGGCCGAGTGCCGTCACATGGGCATCAAGGTCCTGCCGCCTTGCGTCAACGCCTCCGATGCCGACTTCACCTCGATCGGTCCCGACATCCGTTTCGGTCTCACTGCTATCCGAAACGTCGGCGCGAACGTCGTCTCGTCGATCGTCGCCACCCGCAAGGCCAAGGGCGACTACGCCGACTTCGGTGACTTCCTGCGCAAGGTCGACGCCGTGGTCTGCAACAAGCGCACCATAGAAGGCCTGATCAAGGGTGGCTCGTTCGACTCGCTCGGCCACGCCCGGCGGGGACTGATCAACGTGTTCGAGCCGGCGGTCGACGCCGTGCTGGACACCAAACGGGCCGAGGCGATCGGGCAGTTCGACCTGTTCTCGACGGGGGAGCCGAACGTCGACTCGGTCGACGACGCGTTCGCGGTGCGCGTCCCCGACGGCGAGTGGGACAAGAAGGTCCTGCTGCAGTTCGAGCGCGAGATGCTCGGGCTGTACGTCTCGGACCACCCGCTGTTCGGGCTCGAGCACATCCTGGGCGCGGCCGCCGACATGACCATCGCGACCGTTCACGCCGAGTCCTCGGCCGAGCAGCAGGCGGTGACGCTGACCGGCATCCTGTCCTCGGTGAACCGTCGGGTGACCAAGGCCGGCGCGCCGTGGGCCAACGTGGTGCTGGAGGACCTCGAGGGCTCGATCGAGGTGATGTTCTTCCCGTCGACCTACGCCCAGGTGGCGCTGAGCATCGCCGAGGACGCGATCGTCGCGATCAAGGGCCGCACCGACGCCCGCGAGGACACCGTCAAGCTGATCGGGTCCGAGCTCACGCTGCTGGACACCACCGAGGGTCCGCGCGGCCCGGTGATCGTGAAGATGGCGCCGGCCCGCTGCACGCAGCCGATGGTCGACCGCTTGCGTGACGTGCTGGCCACCCATCCGGGCACCACCGAGGTCCACCTGCGCCTGGTCAACGGTGCGCGCGAGCACCTGCTGCGCCTGGGCGACGGGTACCGGGTCACGCCCTCGGCCGCCCTGATGGGTGACCTGAAGGCGCTGCTCGGCCCCGCCGCCGTCTCGGCCTGACCCCGACCGGCGTGCGGTCAGGCTGAGCGCTGGTAGGTGCCGAACGCCCTCGTCGCCAGCGCGGCCAGCACGCCGGCGAGTGCAAACGGTGGAGTGGAACCGAGTGCCCGGCTGCACTCCACCGCTGCAGCCAGCGAGTCGCCGGCACTAGGCAGATTCGGCCGCTGGCAGCCCGAGCGCGAACACGCGACCGGACTCGACGCTCACGCTCAAGCCGTCGAGCGCCCGGACGGGCGGTGCGCCGCGTCCCCCGGATAGGTCTTGACGAGATCGACGGGGGCGAACGCCGTCGGCCGTGACTGCGACATGAGTGGCGACTCCCTGTGTTGGTAAGGAAGTCGATCCCGCGCGGCTATCGTGATGAGTGCGCGTCGGGTGGTGACCGCTCTGCGGGATCGACTCGGGTGTTCTGGCCCCTGGCCCGGTGTCGCCACACCAGGCCAGGGGTTCTACTTCCCGGGGTGGGGCTGCAGGACGCTCGCCTGCTGCCCGAGTAGCCGACCGGGTCGGTGAGGATCTGCTCGAACGAGACACCCTCGTCCACCAGTTCGTGCGTCCGGTGCCAGAGCTTGACGCCCGGGAACGAGCCGGCGGGGATGTCGTCGGCCACCGAGCGCGCCGCGTCGATGCTCCGCAGTGCGATGCGGAGCCGACATCTCATCTGACGTCCACCTCAGCGACAGGTCGAGGACGCCGTCCGGCCGGATCGGGCGACGAGGCTGGGCTCGAAGACGAACAGACCGGACCCGAGCTCGGCGGCGGACTGCGTCGGCGCGACCGGAGCGGCCAGCTGGAGAGGGATGTCGAGATGGATATGAATCGTCTTCGGTACATCGGGGATCGCCCCGTCGGCCCGGACCACCGGGTTTACATCAGCGGTGCGATCGGGATCAACCACAACGGCAACCTCGGCGACGCGGTCGCGCTCATCGACGCCGCCGTCGATGAGGGCTGCGACGCGGTGACGTTCCAGAAGCGCACCCCCGAGCTCTGCGTCTCGCTCGAGCAGCAGTGCACGGAGCAGGACACACCGTGGGGCCAGATGAGCTACCTTGCCTACCGGCACCGCGTCGAGTTCAACGCGGACCAGTACGGGCAGATCGTCCAGCACTGCGGCCAGCGGGGAATCGCCTGGCTCGCCGCGCCCCTGGACATCCCGAGCGTGGACTTCTTGGAGCTGATGAACCCGCCCGCGCACAGGATCGCCCCGGCCGCCCTGACCGACGATGCCCTGCTCGGCCGCCTTCGCGAGGCCGGCCGCACGGTGATCGTGTCCACCGCGCGGGCGAGTATCGAGCAGATCCGGCACGCCGCCGACGTACTCGGCCGGTCGCGGCTGATCCTCTGCCACACCACCAACGCCTCGGCCGACGAGCTGGACCTGACGATGATCGACACGCTGCGGCGCGAGTTCCCGGACGTCGTGGTCAGCCACTGCGGTCACGAAGTCGGCCACCGGGCCACGCTCGCTGCAGTGGCGCTCGGCGCCTCGTTCCTCGAGCGGCGAATCACCCTGGACCGCGCATCGTGGGGATCCGAGCAGGCTGAAGCCCTCGACCCGGTCGACCTGCAACGACTGATACGCGAGGTCCGCGCTCTGGAGTCGACACTCGCGGACCGCGCTGCGCCGAGCGGCCAGTTCGCGTCGGTGGCATGACGGGGACACCGCGCGTCCGGACGCTCGCGCTGGTCGAGACTGCGAGCCAGCTCGTCAACGTCGTGGAGTGGGCGCACGCGGGCCCGGCGACGGCCGGGGTGCGGGTCGCGGTCCTGGCCCCGACCGATCGCGAGATCCGGCGACAGTTACGGACGGTCGGGGCGCTGGCCACTGCGACCGCGATCTTCGTGCGGAGACACGAACTGCGGACCGGCGTGTCCGGGCTGCTCCGGGACGGGCCCGGGTTGTTGGCTCTGATCGCGCGGGCCGAGCGGCTGATCGTCGGCGACCCGTTCGCCGCTCTCGTGCAGTCGCTGCTGCCGCTCGCGCGGGCCGAGGAAGTCGTGATCGTCGCTGACGGCGCGGCGTCCAGGGACTTCCGGTTGTGCGTGGACGCGCAGCGGCCCCTGCAGCGGTCCCCGGTGCCCTCTCGCGCGCATCGGCCCGGGCGACACACGCTCTGCGGGCACTCTCGCCGAGCTTCGCCCGCCGGGTGACCGTGTTCAGCGCACTCGCCGCGTGCCCTCCGATCGGGGTTCAGGCCCTGGTCAATGAGTACAGCTGGATCCGTTCGCGCCCGGCTCCGTTCGTGCTCCCGGGCCAGGTCGACCTGATCGGTGCCGCGCCCGTCGACTCGGGTCCGGTCGACCGCGCCGAACACCTCGCGGCCTTGGCTTCGATGGTGAACCGGCTCGGGGTCGGCCGGTACCTCGCGCACCCGCGCGAAGACGATGGCACCCTGCGTGAGCTCGCCGACCGGACGGGGACGACGATCGTGCGCCCGGATCGGCCGGTCGAGCTGGCCCTGCGGGACGGGCCGGTGGCCGAGCGGGTGCTCACCCTCGGTTCGACTCCGGCCCTGACGCTGTCGATCGTGCTCAGGGGTACCGGCGTGCGGATCGAGCAAGCGGGCATCGACACACGACGGCTCGCCGCGGGCCGGTCGGCCCGGACCGCTGAGGGAGTTGCGGCTGCGCAGGGAGCCGGTCCGGACTGAGCGGCCGGTGACAGCCGGTGCCGGCCGGTACCGTCGAAGGCATGGACGACGCGCGTGGGGACCCGGCGAGGCCGTCGGAGCGGATCTCGCTGCGGAAGGGCGGCGGCGACCGGTCCGGACCGGGCGGCCCGGGCGGCCCGGACGAGCCGATCGATGTCGGCGAGTTCCGGCAGGGTTCGCCGGTCAGCCAATGGGCGCTGGCCCGTTACCTGGTCGGCCGGGCGATCGGCGAGTCCGTGGGCGCCAGCCTGATGATCGTCGCCGTGGTCCTGCTCGCGCTCGCCGCGTTGATCTGGTGGGCCGGCTCGGTGTTCTGGGCGGTCGTCGTCGGGGTCATCGCGCTCGGCGTGCTGCTGATGCGAGCGCTCATGCTGGCCGTCCTGCGCCGCCTGACCGCCGCCCGCCAGTACGGGCAACTCGAGGAGCGGATGCGCTCGCTGGTCGCGGACACCCGCGGCGACGTGCTGCGTGAACTGCGCCGTATCGGACTGCCCGGTCACACCTGGACGCTGCCCCTGCTCGGGGTGCGCCTGGTCCGGCGTACGCGCCGCGCCGACACCCTCGAACGGCTCAAACGCTTCCAGCTGGGCCGAGCGGTCCCGCGGGCCCGACTGGACGAGCTGCACCTGCTGCTGCGGTCGGCGATGGGCGGCCTGGTTCCGCCGCCGGCGGGGCGCTGAGGCCGGGACACAGCGCCGGCTGACAGACTGGCGGCGTGAGCTTCCCGACCGCGCCGCCTCCGGGCTGGGCGCCCCCGCCGCCGCAACTGCCGCCGCCACCGTTGCCGCCACCGCCTGGAGCCGATCCCGCCGGTCCTCGCCGCGGGGTCGACGTCCGGGTGCTGGTCGCCGTCGTGGCCGCGATGGCCGCGGTCGGTGCGCTGCTCGGGCTGCTGTGGCAGTGGTGGAGCCCGGGCGGCCCGGCCGGCTACGTCATCGGTCCGGGACTTGTCCAGCCGGATGAGACCGAGGCGTTCGTGGCCGGAGACGGACGGTACGCGGTGATCGTGCTGGCCACCGGGATCCTGGCCGGCCTGCTGGTGTGGTTCACTCGGATCGCCCGGGGGGCGCCGGCCGTGCTCGCGCTGACCGTCGGCGGCCTGGCCGGGGCCGAGCTCACCGCGCTCGTCGGGCACGTCACCGGGGGTGGCCACGGCACCGGCAAGACCAACACGATCATCAACGAGCTGCCGCTGACGCTGCACATGTCGGGGCTGCTGCTCGTCGAGGCGGCGGCGGCCGTGCTCGTCTACGCGCTGTGCGTGTCGTTCGCGTCGGACGACAACCTCGGCGAGCAGGACCCCGTGCGCGAGCTG
>JBDTGE010000043.1:0-3793 GCA_039937575.1 Jatrophihabitantaceae bacterium | reverse complement strand
TACGACTGGACCAGCCCAACAAAACACACCTACAGATACCGCCCCCCAGAACTACCCACCCCGACCAGCGAACCCGACCCCGAACCGGTGATCGACTACGAGCCGCCCCCGTTCTGATCAACGACGGTCAACGACGGTCTGACCGCCGACCCGTACCGACCGAGCAACCGTCGGTGACCTCCCCGGCGGTGCCCAACCCCACCACCACCGGCCGCCATGCGACAGAGTCGCGTCGGTCATCGTGTCCGCCCGAGCGCAGCGAGCGGCGGGCGCGCTGATCGACTGCGGCCCCAAAAAAAACAGCCATCTCTCTACCGGCTGCCCTTCGGCGAAGGGCGACGCGAAGGCGGGGGCGGGATCGGCGGGGGCGGGATCGGCGGGGGCGGGATCGGCGGGGGCGGGATCGGCGGGCGCGGGGCGCCGTGCAGCACGATCGTCGCCGTCCCGGCCACCGCTCCCCCGAGTAGCACGCCGTAGAACACCCACTGGTCGCCGCCGCCCCCGCTCACCAGGACGTCGCCTTCGGGCCGGGGCAGCAGCGAGAGGACCAACACCGGCAGCAGCCAGGCGAGGAACACCGACACCATGGCGCCGGTCGTGTCGAGGAAGATCCGCGCCGCGCGCGGCAGCACGAGGTTGCCGGCGAGCGCCAGAACGACCGCGACCGGAATCAGGACCCGGCCCGAGCGCAGCGGGATCAGCAGCACATCGAGCACCGCCGATAGCACCCCGACGGCGCAGAGCACGAGGATGCCCACAGAGTTGACGAGCCGGTCGAGGCTCACGGCCCGGACACGCCGGCGAACAGGTCACCCTCCCGGCCGTTCTCGTCCCGCTCCCCGGCCGGCGCGCCGCGCACGAGGCGGAAGTACTCGACGCCCATGACCTCGAGCCCGACGTTGTTCGAGAGTGCGAAGAACGGCCCGTCGACCCTGATCTGCGTGGCGTGGGCCCGCATCGCGTCCTGCTTGGCCGCGCTGTAGGTCCGGCCGTCGACCGCCGTCGTCACCTCGGCGTCGTCGTTGCCGAACGGCAGGTCCGCGGCACTCTCGACGCCGTCGAAGAACGACTCACCGGACGCCTTGAGCGCGTCGATGCCCCGCTGCAGGACGGACCTGGGCACCGCCGTCCAGTACACCTTTTCGATCATCCACGGTGCGCCGTCCCCACCCGGCTGCGCCGCGCGATCGGCGGCGGCCATGGCGACCCGGTGGGCCATGATGTGGTCCGGGTGCCCGTAGCCCCCGATCTCGTCGTAGGTGACCAGCACCTGCGGGCGTACCTCGCGAATCACGGCCACCGCCTGGTCCACGGCCTCGTCGAACGCAGCGGGGTCGCCGTCGCAGCGCCAGAACGCCCGCTCGTCACCGTTGCCCGGCGTGCCGGCCATCCCGCTGTCACGCCAGCGCCCGGCCCCACCGAGGAAACGGTGGTCGGTGACGCCCAGCGCCCGCATCGCCGACGCCAGCTCGCCGATCCGGTACCCGCCGAGCTGGTCGCCCCGTTCGGCCGCCAGACCGGCAAGAGCGGGCACCAGGATCTCACCGAGTTCGCCCAAGGTGCAGGTCAGCAGCGTGACCTGCACGGCGTCGGCGGCGTAGCGGGCCATCGTCACGCCCGTCCCGATCGTCTCGTCGTCCGGGTGCGCGTGGACGAGGAGCAGGCGGCGACCGGTCACGGGCGCGAGGTTACCGTGCCGGCCTGGACGAACACGGTCCGCGGTTAGAGGACTGCCTCCACCGCCGCGTAGTGGCAGGCGCTGGGGTGGCCGATGTCGCGGACGTCCAGGGCCGGCTCTTCGTCGATGCAGCGCTGTTGCTGGTCCTCGGACAGCTCGTTGGCGAACTTCGGGCAGCGGGTCCGGAACCGGCAGCCCGACGGCGGGTTGGCCGGGGAGGGCAGGTCGCCCTGCAGCAGGACCCGCTCGCGCGTGCGTTCGCGGGTCGGGTCCGGCAGCGGGATCGCCGACAGCAGCGCCTGGGTGTACGGGTGGGACGGGCGCTGGAACAGCTCGAGCGTCGGCGCGGTCTCCATGATCTTGCCCAGGTACATGACGGCGACCCGGTCCGAGATGTGCCGCACGACGGACAGGTCGTGCGCGATGAACACGTAGCTCAGGCCGAGCTCGCTGCGCAGGTCGTCGAGCAGGTTGATGACACCGGCCTGGATCGACACGTCCAGCGCGGACACCGGCTCGTCCAGGATCAGCATGCGCGGCTCCAGGGCGAGCGCCCGGGCGATGCCGATGCGCTGGCGCTGCCCGCCGGAGAACTCATGCGGGTAGCGCGTCGCGTGCTCGGGGTTCAGCCCGACCAGCTGCATCAGATCCTTGACCTTGGCCGTGAGCTCGGCGTCCTTGACGACATTGTGGATGATCAGCGGCTCGGCGATGATCTTCTGCACCTGCATGCGTGGGTCGAGCGAGGCGTACGGGTCCTGGAACACGAGCTGGATGTTGCGGCGGATCGGGCGCATCTTGGCCCGGGGCATGCCGACCAGCTCCTGCCCCTCGAACACCACACTGCCGGCGGTGGCGGGCTGCAGGTTCAGCACGGCCCGACCGGTCGTGGACTTGCCGCAGCCGGACTCGCCGACCAGGCCGAGCGCCTCGCTGGGGTAAACCTCGAAGGACACTCCGTCGACGGCCTTGACCGCCCCGATCTGCCGCTTGAGCAGCCGGCTGCGGATCGGGAAGTGCTTCTCCAGCCCGGTCACCTTCAGGACCGGGTCACCCACGGCGCCCCGCGACGGCGTCTTGTCCAACGTCGGGATGCTCACGCGGTGTCTCCATCCTGCGTCGGTGCGGCGGTCGGGTCCGGCTCGGACTGGTCCGGACCGGCCGGTGGGGTCGTCTCGTGGGCGGCGCCGCCGACCCGCACGGCGTCGAAGTCGACGTTCCCGGAGAACTCGAACGGCAGCACGTCGTCCGCACTGGTGGCCTCGAACACCTGGCCGGCCTCGTACCGGTCCTGACCCTTGAGCTCGTCGGAGCGGATGCAGGCGGCCAGGTGCAGCGACGCGCCCTCGACCTGAACGAGCGGGGGCTCGGCCGCGCTGCAGGCGGGAATGTGCAGGGGGCAGCGGGGGCTGAACGGGCAGCCCGGCGGCAGGCTCTGCAGGGACGGCGGCGAGCCGATGATCGGCGTCAACCGCAGTTTCTCATCGGTGTCCATCCGGGGTAGCGAGTTCAATAGCCCGACCGTGTAAGGCATTCGCGGCCGGTAGAACACGTCGTCGACCGTGCCGATCTCGACCGCGCGACCGGCGTACATGACCAGGACACGATCGGCCATGCCGGCGATGACGCCGAGGTCGTGGGTGATCAGCACGAGCGCGGCGCCGGTCTCCTTCTGCGCGGCCTTGATCGCCTCCAGGACCGTCGCCTGCACGGTGACGTCGAGGGCGGTGGTGGGCTCGTCGGCGATGATCACGTCCGGGTTGTTGGCCATGGCGATCGCGATGACCACGCGCTGGCGCATGCCGCCGGAGAACTGGTGCGGGAAGTCCTCGACCCGGTCGGCGGCGTTGGGGATGCCGACGATGTTCAGCAACTCGACCGTCCGCGAGCGCACTTGCGCGCGCGACATGTCCGAGTTGTGCACCTTCAGCGTCTCAGCGATCTGATGCCCGATCTTGTAGACCGGGTCCAGGGAGGTCATCGGGTCCTGGAAGATCATCGCGATCCGCTTGCCCCGGATCGCGGACATCGCCTTGTCATTCGTGCCGAGCAGTTCCTTGCCGCGGAACAGCACCGATCCGGTGATGTGCGCGGTCTTGGGTAGCAGTCCCATCA